>CAYQZC010000063.1:0-5993 GCA_964421945.1 uncultured Pseudomonadales bacterium | reverse complement strand
AAAAGACACAAGCCAGCTGAACCAGTAGAAAAAACCGAGCCCCAACCAGAACCGGTCAAAAAACAAAAATCAGCCCACTCCGAGCCAAAAGCTGAAAAAAGATCAGAAGAAAATACTCCCGACACTTCAGAGACTCCAGAAAAAGAACCTAAACCCAAAAAAGGTTGGCCCAGTTTTGGTTGGAAAAAGAAATCCCCCAAAGAAGCAGAGTCAGCTGAACATGTTGACGTCAGCGTAGAAAGTTTGGAAGAGGAGCCAACTAAAAAATCGTAAGTTATGAAATCCTTTTCTTCAGCCCTAGTTGGTATTCGTCGTTCACCTTATCAAAGTTTGGCCGCGGTGATGATGGTGACATTGACTTTTTTTGTAGCCTATTCATTCTCACTTTTTGCGGTCGGAGCCGAGCATATTTTGCAGTACTTTGAAACTCAGCCACAGGTGATTGCTTTCTTTCACCTCGACACCCAACCGTCAGCCATCCAGACTTTGGCTCAGACCATGCAAACCAAGCCTTACGTCGAACAAGTCACTATCGTAGATAAGCAAAAAGCCCTCGAGCTCTACCAAAAAGATAACAAAGATGATCCACTCCTTCTCGAGCTGGTGACTGCGGATATCTTGCCAGCCAGTATCGAAGTTTCAGGCAAAACCATCGATGACTTGGCTCAAATTAAAGAAGATTTAACCCAATCTCAAGCGGTGGAAGAAGTGGTTTTCCAACAGGATATTATCAACTCTCTTACTACCTGGACCAAAGCCGTGCGATTGATCGGTATCGGCACCACCGTGGTGCTGGCTATCACCTCATTTATGATCGTGCTGGTCATCATCGGAATTAAAGTCACTACAAAAAAACAAGCGATTAACATCATGCGGATGATCGGGGCCACTCGCTGGTACATCACGATTCCATTCTTCTACGAAGGTATGGTGTATGGTTTGATCGGTTCACTTTTTGGTTGGCTGATCATGTATGGCTGTTTGTTATACCTGACACCTTGGCTTAAAGAATTTTTGGGCACTATTTCTATCCTGCCAGTCCCATGGGAGTTGCTAGGTTTGCAGCTGGCCAGTGGGAGTTTCCTGGGCATGACGCTCGGGGGTTTGACAGGTATCATTGCCACCCGACGATTGATTAGACGCTAGGACTTTGACCATGAGAATACCTCTACGAGGAATACACCAAGTTTTCCTTCTGAGCGGCATCGTCTCGCTGCTAGCGCTTTCATTGTTTGTCCCATCCCCTACCGTAGTCAGAGCTTCAGAAAATTGTGAATTGATTACTTGTAATAAAGATACCCAAACCAATGATGATTATCTGAGTTGCAATAAACGCAAACAAACTTGTTGGGAAGAAAAAATCCAAGAAACCAAGAGCTCTGCCAACACCTTGAGCAGTACCATCTCGATCCTCAACGGCCAGATCCAGGTCCAACAACTCCAGATCGATCAAACCCTGGCTGAAATCACCAAACTCGAAACAGAGATCTCAGATTTGACCAAGCGAATTTCTGGTCTCAATCTCTCACTTGATCGCTTGACTACTGTTTTGGTCAAACGGATCCAAGAGCAGTATAAACGCAGTCACATGAATCCGATGTCGGCAGTACTCACCACCAAAACCTTCACCCAGGCTTGGACCCAGCACAAATACATCACTCAAGCCCAAGATCAGACTGCCAAAGTCATGCAGCAAGCTGAGCTCCAAAAACAAACTTATGACGAACAAAAAGCCCTCAAAGAAACCAAACAAGCTGAAGTGGAAAAAAAACAGGCTCAGCTAGAAGTCCAACGCCAGGCCATGACGAAACAACGCGCCGATCAACAATTCCTACTCCAACAAACCAAAAATGATGAAGCTAAGTATCAGCGAGAGCTAGAAAAAACCTTAGCTGAGCTCGAAGCTATCCAGTCGATCATCGCTGGCCAAGGTAATGAAACTGAGGTCAAGGACGTACAACAAGGCGATCAAATCGCCAGCGTCATCGTCGGTGCTTCTGCGTGTTCGACCGGGACCCACCTTCACTTTGAAGTTGTCAAAGATAACACTCACCGTGATCCGGCAGGATACTTGAAAGCTATCGACGCAGTCTGGAGTAACCAACCAGATGGTTCGTTTGGCTTTGGAGGATCTTGGGATTGGCCACTTAATAATGCTGCCCGAATTAATCAAGGGTATGGCATGACGTATTATGCTCGAGTACGCCGAGCCTACGGGGGTGCCCCTCATACTGGTATCGATATTGTAAGTAAGACCAGTGGTGATAATGCGGTCAAAGCCGTCAAACCTGGCAAGCTGTTTAGAGGTAGCATCTCTTGTGGTGGTGGCTTGTTACGCTATGTTCGCGTAGCCCACAAAGATGACGGCTACAACACATACTATCTGCACGTCAATTATTAATCAAAAGGAAACAGTATGACACTCGCATCAGGACAACTCGCTCCAGCATTTTATGGTATCGATCAACATGGCAAAACCCATACTTTAGAAAAGTATGCCGGCAACTGGTTACTGCTCTATTTTTATCCCAAAGATGGGACCCCTGGCTGCACCACTGAAGCCTGTAGTTTCCGTGACAGTTATGAAGAATTGGCAGACCATGTTTCCATCCTCGGGGTCAGTAAAGATTCAGAGGAAAGCCATCAGCAGTTTGCTGAAAAATACCATCTGCCATTTCCATTGCTAGCTGATACTTCTGGGGCAATCAGTGAAACGTATGGGGCAGGCGGCATTCTCTTTCCCAAGCGTGTCTCATTTTTGATCGATCCTCGCGGTCAGATAGCCAAAATCTATCCTAAAGTCGACGTCAAAAAACACACCCAAGAAATTTTAGCTGATCTTGAAAATCTTTACAAAAAAAAATAATGTGCCCGTTTCACGAGCACCTTAAAGGTCACACAGCTTCTTGATTATTTGTGACCGAAGGAGTTGCGTTGGTCTGAGGCAGTTCAATCCAGTTTGAAATCACCGCCTCCACTTTAGCATAAACCTGTTTAGTTTCGGCCAAACCTGATGCTAGATTGGCGCTTACTTCATCTAGCATCTCATAGATTGGGACCATTGTTTCGACAATTGCGTTAGTAACCCCAACCTCAGATCTGTGCTCATATTGAGCGCTATAGTGAAAGAACACAAAATATCGGTACATTTTATACCTCAATTTACTGCAGAATTTAATGGGCGTTGAGCAAATTATACTATATATTATAGGCTTTTTCAAGCTGTTCAGCCTAAAGCACTTGACTCAATAGAATTGTACTTCTACAGGATTGTTCTTTTTTCAACTTTGATCAATCCAAACATTCGTGAATCAATCAGTTTGGTGGGACCTAGATCTTCTGTCCATTTTTTGATCCAGAAAGCTTCGACTGGTTTTTCGATCACCACATAGATAATTTTAGCGTCATGCTCGGTGTGATCAGGATACAGATAGGTATGTAAATATCGCCAGCCTTGGTCTTGGAAGTATGGGATCGAAAACGCCTGCAACCGATATGGTGCTCCATCAGCATCTTCGTGGACATACTGTAACAAAGCCATTTGATCAGCATAGTTAAGATCGTCTTGAATGGTACGGAAAAATACATCTCGATTGCCATGCAAATCACTGAGAAGTGGGAACCAGCTCGACATCACTAACACCACCGCCACCAGCGCCACCACTTTCCCCCACATCGGTTGCCACCAAGCTTTGATGGCGATCACCCATAACCAAATCAGACTCAAACCACTTCCGATGTACAACTGCGGTAAATCCAATGATCTGGAGAAAAGAATCACCGGCATCGTCATCAGTAACCAAAATAAACTAAATGCCATGGCTTCTCGCTGGACTTTTTGTTTGATGGCCATCACCAGTCCAGAAAACCCGACTACCAACGTCACCCACCAACGCCAATCATCCACTCCGATCAGATTACGATGAGTCAGCCGAAGCAGTTGCCGACTATAACCCACCAATCCATTTATCAATGTCGTCGAAGGGGCATGACCGCTCCCTGATGATTCGCTCATATACATTTGGGCCGATTTGATACTGATCCAGTCATTACGAAGATTAAAGGCCACCATGGGAGCAAACCAAAATGCGGCACCCATCAAAGCCAAGACAAAATTTTTCAATGAGGGTCGCGGTAACCACCGGAAAATCCACATTAGAATCAATAGCCACACAAACCAAGCAGTCAAAATGATTTCAAATTGAGCCACCAATCCAGCCAGTACTGCCGCCGCAATAAACCACCGATCTCGTTTGGTTTGTCGGAATTTCCATAGCCACCACATGATCACCGGCACACCCAAAAAAGCTGGAGTGACATTTGATAACCAGCGAGAATAATACATAGCCTCATAGCTCACTAAACTTAAGCCCGCTCCAGCCAAAGCCCAACGTTGTGAGCGAAAGATATCCAAGCCTAAATACCACATCACGACTGGCACCAATGAAGTAAGCACCACCAAAAAGAAGCTTGCCACCAACGGATCACCGTGACCCAAACCATAGGGAAATGCCATCAGATAGTAATACCAGGCTCCGTGAAAAACTCCCCCGATATCTGTCTTTGGCCCAACTAAAACAAAATCTTGTCCCCGGGCAATAGCCGTACTCACCATGGCATCTCGGCCTTGTTCAAAACCAAAAAACAAATGCTGTGGCAGTTGGTACCAACGAATACCTAGCGCCACCAAAAATAAGGCCACTGGCACTAACCACCTATAATTCTGACGCCACTGGGCAATTATCATTGTTACCATAAAAAACTTCTAATTAGGCTGATAGCGATAGACTACCCAAATTGTTTCACCGCGTCTATCCCGAATTGTGGAGAAAGTGTGCACCTTGCCCCGCTGCTGCAAAGTCAGCCACCCTTTTTCTGAAGAAGCCACGATACCTTCACTGGTTATTTCATCAATCGTGCCGACGGCCCTGACATTTTCAAAACTCAAAAACTCACCTAAATCTTGTTTGGCAGTAGCTTCAACCGCTTGGACATCACGGGGATCAGTTTTGGAAAAGAACCAGTAATACATCATGGGTCGACCTTGTTCACGGGTAAGCCAAATTGTTTGGTTTGGCACTGTAGTTTTCAACTCATTAACTGCCGCCACCATCTCAGCATAGCCGACTTTCCAATCGGTACCATACACATGAGGATAAATCTGGGTGTAATATCGGCCAAACATTCCCAGCTCGACTAAGTAAAACATCACTACTAAACCTATCACCAACCAAGTAAGTGTTCCGATGGAGCACCAAAACCACTTTCCAATTTCCCACCAACCGACAGCCAGTAGTAGCATGATGGCTGGCACACCTGGCAATGTCCGGAGTGCGTGTGGTGTCCCAAATGTCATAGCTGCGGGGACGATACTCAGTAACCACCATCCCACTACTAAAAATGCGGCTTTGCTTTTCCGCTTCCATAAGGCATAGATTCCGATCACCAGTGGAATCACTTCTAAATGATAAAGCTGGCCCAGGTATTGGATCGAGTGACGAGCATTACTATCTCCTGATAAGAATAAAAACTTCAAATCAAAATGGCTGAGATAACGACTAAGAATATCCTGACCAAACAAGACATAGCGGTGAAAAATAAGCTTGGACCAAACACCTGGATACTGAGCCTGATAAGCGTTGCTTTGTTCGATAATACTAAATTGACTAAAAATACTGGTTTGAGCCACTCGTTGTTGGACTTCCGGTGTCCGAGACGCCAACCCTAATGGTAACAACAACACTATTGCCACCACTCCACACACTATCCACCAAAGCAACTGCTTTCTGAGTACCTGCCACCAGGCTATTTTTGAGTCTTTCACACTTTGAATAAAAACCAAAATCCAAACTAGCCCACCCAAAAGAGGCGCCAACAAGCGAGTGGCGTGATAGGTGTACATACTCATCACTAATAACAGGATCATCACCAACCAAGCACTCTTGGTGATCCGTGATGACCAAGACTGGGTCAATATCCCGGCTCCCAAAAGC
>CAYQZC010000062.1:0-6096 GCA_964421945.1 uncultured Pseudomonadales bacterium | reverse complement strand
TGTTCAGCAAAATCGATAGCCAAGATATCCAAGGGATCCTTCATGGCTACTGAAAGAGTGCGTTCCTGTTTATTGAGGGCAAACGGCAACATGAAGTAACGTCGAGCTACACCTTCTGGCAACTGCGTCAGGGCTTCTGGTGAAATGCCGATTTCTTCAAGTTTGATGAATGGCACGTTATTGAGTTTGGATTTAGCTTGAGCTAGGGCTTCTTCGGTGACCAGCTTACGTTCTTCGATCAAAACATCAATTGGTTTACCAGAATTAATATGTTCGAGTTCGAGTTGACCAATTTGCTCAGACGAGAGAAACCCCTGTTGCTTGAGAATCCCTGTAACAGAGTCATCTGTCATTTCACTTACTTCTGTGGTTATCGTTGGGATGCTCGAACCCATAGCAGGATCCACCGTGGCTGGTGGGATGGTAGGCATCGCACTTGGAGCAGCAATGGTCGGAAACGGTTGGTAGGGCTCAAGTGAAGGCACAGCTTGAGACTGAGACGACACGTTTTGACTTACTTGTTGAGGTTCTGGTTGCAAAGGTTGGTCAGGCGCAGAAGGTGTGATGCTGATGGCTGGCACAGGCGGAACACTCACACCGGTAGAGTTCGGGGCAGAATCTGTCATGACTACCATCTATAATACTGGTATGGCTCGAGATCTGTCATCCGTCACTTTTACTCCACACTTATTTATGCATCCAAACCAGATAGAAACATCTCAAGTGGAGATGTACGTCAGGCGTCATTTCCCTCAACTTGATTTTTCACCATATGAGTGGCTTAACCCTGATCTTACTCCACCAAGTATTGAGTCGATTCGTGATTTTATCCAAGACACTGCCTATGCCGTGGATACCGGGAAAACACGTCTGATCGGGCTGGCTGCCATAGACGGTGCCTCCATACCGGCGCAAAATGCTTTGCTCAAACTCTTAGAAGAACCTCCAGTCCACTATTTTTTGGTTTTGACAGCGCGTCAAACTGTCGGACTCTTACCAACCATCCAATCTCGTTGTGTCATCATCGATCTCAGATCTGATGAGGTGATCGAAAACACGGCTTATGACCATGACACCACACCAAGTGAATCAGAGTCTCTCTACGATCAACTACTGTCGGCGCCAGCTTGGGAGATTATTACGATAGCGGGTAAAATCCCTGACAAAACCGAAGCTTTGGCATTGATCACTGGTCTCCTCCAGGTGCTCGAATCAAGGCAACAGCTACATCCTACTTCTCAGCAGACCCGTCATCAGGCTATACTGATGGTGGCCTATCAACAAATCCAAGCCAACGTGAATAGTAAGCTTGCCTTAGAGGCAGCTTTTTTTCAGCTGACTAGCCAAATCGTTGCTGATAGGGTACGATAATTTCATATGTAGTTAGCCCTAGTTGCGATCGACCTTGTCTTTGCAGCAATCCCTAGGGTGTGATATAAAGACTGTCTTCATGTCAAACCAATACCAAGCATCTGAAATCAAAGTCTTAGAGGGTCTCGAACCAGTCCGGAAAAGACCCGGTATGTACATCGGTTCTACCGATGGTCGTGGTTTGCATCACCTCGCCAAAGAAATTCTTGATAACGCTGTCGATGAGGCGATTGCTGGCTATGGGAAAACAATCCAGTTATTCCGTGGTCCGGTGACGGATGCCCACACTGCCATGGTCAAAGATGGGGCTTTTGGCACTCAAGCCCTGACAGTTGTAGATAATGGCCGTGGTATTCCTGTTGATATGCACCAGAGTGGGGTTTCAGCCTTGCAAGTAGTGCTCACCAAGCTGCATGCTGGCGGAAAATTTGAAGAAACAGCTTATCAGGCTTCAGGTGGTTTGCATGGGGTCGGTGCTGCTGCTGTCAATGCACTTTCTACCTTGATGCATGTGGTGGTAAAACGTGATGGCAAATACTACTATCAAGCTTATCATCAAGGCACTCCTCTTGAGCTCGTCAAAGAAATAACTAAATCAAACGTTACTTCATTGTTTCCCAATGAATCAAAACGTTTCGTAACATACGAAACTGGCACACTGGTCCAGTTTATTCCTGACCCCACCATTTTTTCGACTACTTTGTTCAACCATAAAACGCTGGTAGATGTCGTGAAAGATCGCGCCTACCTGATGGCAGGCCTCTACTTCCAATACATTGATGCTATCGAAGGTGGAGAACAGCATTTTTATTTTGAAGGCGGTATTAAATCGTTGGTTACTCATATCAACATGACTAAAAAAGCCCTTCACGATGTGTTTTACACCACAGGCGTTTGGGAAGATGAGACTAACCATAAGAAAATCACTGTCGAAGTGGCCTTGCAGTACAACGACACCTACAACGAAAGAGTCGAGAGTTATGTCAACGTGATCAGGACTCCAGATGGTGGCACCCACATCAATGGTTTCCGGATTGCACTAGGTAAAGTGTTGCGCGATTACGCCGAGAAAAATGGTTTACTGAAAGAAAAAGAAGCCTTCGTGGCCGATGACTTACGTGAAGGCTTAACTGCTGTCATTTTCGTCAAAATGCCTTCCAACGATCTCCAATTCGAATCCCAAACCAAAGCTAAACTGAATAATTCCGAGGCCCAATCTGCAGTTTACCAGGTTTTCAAAGATGGTTTTGATACTTTCCTCGAAGAAAATCCTAAAGCAGGACGAATTATTGTTGATAAAATTATGTTGGCTGCTCGCGCTCGCTTAGCCGCTCGCGCCGCCAAAGACGCCGTCATCCGCAAAGGAGCTCTTGAAGGTTCTTCACTACCTGGAAAATTGGCCGACTGTCAAAGTCGCGACCCCGCCGAATCAGAAATCTACATCGTCGAGGGTGACTCAGCCGGTGGTAGTGCCAAACAAGGCCGAGATCGTCGTTTCCAAGCTATCTTCCCGCTGCGAGGAAAAATCCTCAATACCGAGCGAGCCCGCCTTGATAAGATCGTGGCCTTTGAAGAACTCAAGAACTTGGTCATCGCCCTGGGCGCCGGCATTGGTGATACTTTTAATCCCGATAAACTTCGCTACCATCGCATTATTCTCATGAATGACGCGGACGTTGACGGCGAGCATATTACTACCTTGGGTCTTACCTTCTTCTTCCGTCACGTCGCCCAAATCGTCGAGCAAGGGTATCTCTACATCGCCATGCCACCACTTTTCAAGGTCACCAGTGGCAAACAAGAGTTTTATACCTTTACAGAAGAAGAGCGTGACCAACGCGTGGCCGAAATCAAGTCCACCAACCCTAACGCCACCATCAACATCCAACGCTACAAAGGTTTGGGTGAAATGAATCCAGAACAACTTTGGGAAACCACCATGAATCCTGCGACTCGGATGCTCAAACGGGTGACTATTGATGACGCTGAGGCCGCTGATAAAACATTTGACATGCTGATGGGTGATGAAGTCGCCCCTCGCAAGAAATTTATCCAGACTCATGCCAAGATGGCAAATCTCGATATTTAGGAGTAAAGTAAACAAAATAAACAAGAAAACACAAAAAGGAGCTTTATGACAGACCAAACAGTCCACATCTTAGTAGAGATCCCAGCTGGATCAAACATCAAATACGAACAAGACGAAGCCACCGGCCGCATTTATGTCGATCGGTTCGTGCCCACACCGATGTTTTATCCCGAAAACTACGGTTCTATCGAAGGTGCCAAAGGTAAAGATGGCGATTTGCTCGATGCTTTAGTCTTGACCAGTCAACCAATGTTGCCAGGTACTTGGATCAAAGCTCGGGTCATCGGTATGCTGGAAATGGAAGACGAAGAGGGTATCGACCATAAACTCTTATGTGTCCCAGAAAAAGCTAAGCAAGATATCCAATGTGGTAGTTGGCAAGATTTGAGTGATATCCCCCAGTGGAGATTAGATCGCTTGAAGCATTTCTTCGAGCACTACAAAGATCTCGAACCTGGAAAATGGGTCAAAATCAACACTTTTGTTGACAAAGCTGGCGCCACCAAAGAGCTCGAAGAGGCTTTGAGTAAAATGGCCCACTAATCCGACTAAATAACAGTGACCTAACCGACACAAATGAATGACAACGAAAAATTAGAAAGAAAGTTGTGTAGCAATGTCTGATGAACAACAACAACCACCAGTCGAATCTGAGACACCAGAAACTACTGAAACTTCTGAAGTTTCTGATGCCGTCGTGACCGAAACCACCCAATCTGATCGCGAATCAATGGTGGGCACCATCGTGGACAGTAAATTTGGAAAACTGAAGTACATTTCAATTACTTCTGAGATGGAAAAATCCTACCTCGATTACGCCATGAGTGTGATCGTGGCTCGGGCATTGCCAGATGTGCGTGACGGTTTGAAACCAGTGCACCGCCGGATCTTGTACTCCATGTACAAATCAGGCATCCATCATACCGGTTCCTACAAAAAGTCAGCCCGCATTGTCGGTGACGTGCTGGGTCGGTATCACCCCCACGGTGACTCAGCTGTGTACATGGCTTTGGTCCGGTTAGCCCAAGATTTCAGCATGCGCTATTTATTGATTGATGGCCAGGGAAACTTCGGCTCGGTCGATGGCGATAGCCCAGCTGCTATGCGGTACACCGAAGCTCGGCTCGGCAAGATCACGCAAGAACTGTTGCTCGATCTTAATAAAAACACAGTCCCATTTATCGATAACTTTGATGGCTCGCTCCAAGAACCAACCGTGCTTCCTGGTCGCTTGCCAAACTTACTTTTGATGGGTTCTGAAGGTATCGCAGTGGGTATGGCTACCAAAATCCCACCCCATAACTTGACTGAAGTCTGTAACTCCATCATTGCCATGATCAAAGCTGGCAAAGCTACATCCAATGTCAATCTTCCTCAGCCTGAGGCCCGCACCAAAGAAGAAAGTCTCACCGCTCACATCGATCGTGTCCTAGCGGCTGATCCTCGTGCTTTATCCGGAGAATTTAGCACTGAAATCACCATTGATGACATCATGACCTATATGCAGGGGCCTGATTTCCCGACTGGCGGCATCATGTATGACTTTAATGCTATCAAAGAAGGCTATCAGACCGGCCGCGGCAAAGTCTTAGTTCGCGCCAAGACTTCCATCGAAGAAACCAAAAAAGGTGGTTTCCAGATCATCGTTACTGAGCTCCCATACCAAGTCAATAAAGCCCGTTTACTGATGAAAATCGCTGACCTGGTCCGCGATAAAAAAATCATGGGCATTCGCGATCTTAATGATGACTCTGACCGTACTGGTATGCAGATCACCATCGATTTGAAGCGTGATGCCATGCCAAAAGTGGTTTTGAATAAGCTTTTCAAGTACACCGAGCTCCAATCCAGCTTTTCAATGAACATGGTGGCCCTCAACAGTGAGGGTACTCCACAGCTGATGAACATTCGTCAGATTCTTAAAGAATACGTTTCCCATCGCCAGTTGGTTATCGTGCGCCGTAGCCAATACGAACTTTCTGAGGCTCGAGACCGAGCTCATATCTTAGAAGGCTTATTGATCGCTCTTAATAATCTAGACGATGTCATCGAAACTATTCGCCGTTCAGCCGATACCGAAACTGCAAAAGCCGCTTTGATCAAGAAATTTGGTCTCTCAGAGGTCCAAGCCACCGCCATTCTTGATATGCAGCTGAAACGTTTGGCTGCCCTGGAGCGTCAAAAAATCGAAGACGAGTTTAAGGCTATCAAACAAACCATCGACAAATTATTGACCTTACTCGAAAACCAGCAAAGTATTTTGGATGTGATCATCGCCGAAACTAACGATCTGATCACCCAATATGGTGATGAGCGTCGTACCAAATTGGTCAAAGGTAAAGCTGGAGAATTCTCAGAAGAAGATCTGGTAGCAAATGAAGAAACCGTGATCACCTTGACTGCCACCGGTTACATCAAGCGGTTGAGTCCATCGGCTTTCAGATCGCAGGGTAGAGGAGGCAAAGGAATGACCGGCCTCAAGATGCGTGATGAAGATGTGGTCAGCTCACTGCTCACTGCCAACACTCATGACACGTTATTGCTTTTCACTAATCAAGGTCGAGTTTTCAAACTCAAAGTGTATGAACTTCCAGATACCAGCCGCCAAGCCAAAGGCACAGCAGTGGTAAATCTCG
>CAYQZC010000061.1:0-6162 GCA_964421945.1 uncultured Pseudomonadales bacterium | reverse complement strand
GGTGACAGGAGCTACTGGAGTCACTGGGGCCACGGGTGCAAACGACACCGGAGGTGGAGTCGGTCGAGTGCCAGGAACTGGTGCGCCTGGAGCTTGAGTGATTGGAGTAACCGTTGGTTTAGGTGCTGAAGCATTTGACTGAAGTTGGTTGATTTTTTGTTGTAACTGACCTTCATAGGCTGATGAGGTGGCTTTGGCAGAAGCACCACCAGATGGTCCACCACCGCCCCTTCGTCGTCGCAAGGCTCCGATCAAGATGACGAGTAGGATCAAGAGTAAGATGCCACCGCCCACGCCGATTCCGATCATGCTCAATGTCTGAGGATCTAGTCCTAACAGTGTGTCTTGATCGGCTGAAACTGGTTCAGGAGAGCCATTTTTTGGTACGGCAGGAGAGGTACTGGGAAGAGGACTGTACATGTATGGTGAAGCAGAGGCCATCGGAGAGTTCAGTAAGAATGGATTGGATGGCGATGAGGCCACAGGTGCAGTTGGTGTAGTGGTGGTCGGGATAGTACTACCTTTAGAGGTGTTGCTAGGGTAGTTATTGGAAATTTGACCACCTACAGCACACGAAGTACTGGTTGGGTTGGTGGCTAGTCGGCATCGACCGCTGTAGCATCTCAAGTTGGTGACACAGTCTTGATTTGAGCTACAGGCTTGGTTACAGCTGCGAGCTTGAGCTTGCTGCTGGGCTGCGGAGGGGACTGCACAACTATCACTATCGGGGTTATCAGGTCGGCGACATTTATTGTAGTAGCAAGTGTACCCGCCAGTACATTCACCAGTGTTGGCACAGTATTGGTTGCAGGTGCGTTGTAGGCCTTGGTCTGCTGGGCCACTGCAAGTAGTGCTCCCTGTGTTTGCTGGTAATCGGCATCGACCTTCGAAACAGCGAAGCTCGTTAGCACAATCACCATTGACTGAACAGGTTTCATTACATTGTTTCAAGCTGGTTCCACCGGTCCCAGGTGTTGGAGTCGGAGTAGGACTGGCAGCTGGAGTAGGTGTAGGTGTGGGTGTGGGTGTCGGGCTTGGTGTTGGACTGGTGCCACGTCGGAATACAAAGTTACAGTTGGTGTTTACACTCGATGCTGAAGAACAACTCGTGCCGATACAAGGATTACATTGGACATGCAGGTAATTAACGTTTGCCATGGCAATAGCTGACGAAGTGGCTTCAGTACCACTGTTAAGTAACTGAATAGCGGCAGTTTCATCGGTGCGATACGAGAAGAAGTAGTAATCTGATCCTGGAGCACCAGCGCATCTGAAGCTGACACTGCTACTGTTACTAGGATCGACATTACCGACTACACTGATGCTGGTACAGTTTGGTGTGGCTGGGGCTTCAGCATCAAACTGAAGTGAACAGTTTCCAATTTTCCCGACATCGGCTTGAGGTCGAGATTGAGGAGCATTTGGAGCAACGGTATCTTTGCTAAAACGCTGGCGCATAGAAATCGCCACTCCACCCATGGCAACTACGAAGAATAAGGTAAGACCTAGGACAGTGCCCAGACTTTTCACATCCATGCCAAACAGTTTTTTAGGTTGTTTCGATGAAGAAGACGAGCTCATGCCCGGAGTAATAGGCGAGCTACCTCCAGCCACAGGTGCTGTGGAAGGCACACCGGTTGGTGGTTGTTTGACGAAGCTGGTGGGTCGAGCGTTGTCTGTCATAGTGCCTTAGTTTTGTCCTTGAGTTGGTAAAGTTTCATATGGGAAACAGGTGCTGTCTGCTTGACCGGTACAGATTTGACACTGAGCGTAATGGCGACCCTGTTTGGTGATGGAGTAAGCCTCTGATGTCGTCGGAGCAGCAGTGACATCAAGTGGTCCTAAGTTAGTGACGTTACCATCTGGCTCTGTGACTTTGAAGATATACCGGGCAGCCCCTTGGACTTGGCCACAGCCTAGGAAAATCCGGTCGCCGACTTTAGGATTGGTGAGTGAGACAGTTGGGTTATCGACACTTGCCATCCAAAGAGCTAAACACTGTGGCCCTGGTGTGACAGTTTTGGTGTACTCGAAGTTACAGCTGCTATTAACATTTTGCGCAGAAGCACAAGTTGTGCCGACACAAGGGTTGCATTGTACGTGTAGGTAGTCTGTTGTCATGATCGGGAATGTTAAATCACTTGTTCCCTGATAAATCAGATTTAAAGGACCAGTCGTATTACTGCGGGCAGTAAAGAAATAGTAATCAGCAGGTACACCAGCACCAGGTACACATCGATACCGGTACTCTTGACCCGCTACAACTGCTGACTTGGCAACTGGAGCGAGTGAGACTGGATCAAGTACCTCAAGGCTTGCACAACTCGACTGTGGAGGAGTAGTAGGGCTTGGGCTAGGCTGTCTTTGACATTGAGATTGATCACAGGTGTAGTTTGATGGTTTGTAGCCACAGTAAGTGTCATCAGTGGTACCTGATAAGACGTCGACCTGTCCACATTCTCCTGGAGCTAAGTTGAGCTCGGTGGTGGAATCTTGGCGATTTTCATAACATCTCCAAGCGGTGACGCCGTTTTCAGTGGTCTGAGTACAGCCATTGGGACAAGTGAATTTAATCCATTTTTTGGCTGGGGTGGTAGGTGAGTTGGGACACATGAGGCCAGTACCACCGGTGCCGGGAGTGGGTGTGGCAGTTTTAACACCACCACAGGTCAAACCATTCATTGCAACAGATTGGTTACATGTCGATGGACATGAGCAGCCAGCTTGGCTATTACATGTTGCGGTGCAACTGGTTAGTGCAGGGGTAGTATTGCCACCACAAGTTTGGCTCAAAAATACCAGAGATTGAGCACACCCAGCGGGACAAGTACATGAGGTTCTACTATAACAATTCTGATTACAACCCTGTAATGTTATTGGGCCATATACTTCAGTAACCGTTCTACAGGCCACCGCACCGTTGCTACAGTATGCTTCTTGGCCAGTTGGACATGTGTGGTTAATTACCTGGCTTGGGTCACATTCTGTTTGTTGGCATGCAGCCAAAGTGGTGTATTTTCCACCACCTACACCCTGGTTACAATCGAGCGATTGGATTTGAATACAACCTTGATTTTTGTCATAACAAGTTGGCGTTGCTGGTATGGGACCCCCACAACAAACTTGATTTGAATTACATGATCCAGAGGATTGGGTGAGACCGGCCTCGGTACAGCTGGAGACAGCACGACAAGTTCCGAGACAAGTTGCGACTGTCACTGAACAACAACGTTGTCCGCTACTAGCACATTCACCATTTACTGGAGCACGGTTTTCGTTGGCACATGAACTGGTAGTGACACAAATGCCGCCACTACTACAAGTGTTTACGGGAGTTGCACAGTTGCAGCGAATGCCGTTTGGACAAGCTGAGTCAGTTGCTGGAGTATAACCACTTAAACAAACACCACTCCCACTACCACAATATGAATTTCCATTTGTACAACTTCCCGCCGCTTGTTGCCGAGTATCACCAATGCCAGCCTGCTGGGTCAAATAAAACCCAACGGCGCCACCAGCGATCACCAATAACAAAACGAGGCTACCGAGTATCACTTTCCAATTTGATTTCTTTTTAGGGGACATTTCTGGTGCTGGCCTAGCGGCCAGAGTAGGATCTTTGGGAGGTAGAGCAGAAGCGGTTGGTAAGGTGGGTGTTGCGTTGATCATGCCTGGAATAGGTACATCATAAAAACCGCCCAATTTTGAGCTTGTATTCAGAATAACTACTTCTAATAGACTGTGCAATAGGCGATTTGTTTGAGAATTCCTTGAGAATGTCTTGATCCAAAAACAGAGTCGCTGTGGCGACTCTGTTTGGTAGCAATTTCATCAAGCTCATTTTATTTACAGACTATGATTTGTTTACTGCTAGTGACTTTAAATCCGAGCGTGGAAGTGCTGGGACAACTGGCTGTACAGGCTTTGATCCGTGCTTTATAGGTACCTGGCAAATGGTAGGACGTGTATTTACAGGTGCCCTGCCAACAGTTGTAGTATTCATCCCCAGGCTTACAGCCCTTATCTTCGCCGACGACTTGATTAGCACTGTTCAAGATCTGGATTTGATATTGAGTGGTGCTGTTATGGCCGCTGATCGGGGTCCAGGCCCAAGTGATAGTACCATTTTGATTGGCTGCTGGAGCACAGGTAGTGGTCGGAGTGCCGGTGGTGAGAGCTGGACAACTGTAGGCACACGTTGTCGAGGTTGGGTTGGCAGCCATCCGACATTTACCTTGGTAACACATGTAGTCACTATTGGCGGTTTTACATTCAGTGTCAGTGGTACAGTTGCTATTACATTTATAGGTACAAGTGGTAGACGAAGTATTACCCCCAAGACGACAGTATCCTCCACTACAAACGTATCCAGCGTTAGCTGTCTGACATTGAGCTGTCGTGGTACAGCGACTATTACATGTGTAGGTGACAGTCGATGGGCTTGGACGGGGTGATGGGCTCGGGATAATAGTCGGGGTAGGACTTGGAGCCAAAGATGGTGATGGGCTCGGAATCACTGTTGGCACTGAAGTCGGTGACGGGAATGGGACGTTAAGTGCTACCGTACAGGTATTTATTTGTGTGACTGCGGCAGCTGGTTTAGATTCTGGCGCTGTCGGCGAAACCGGGCCTCTGACTTGTCTCTGACGCTGTGCGATCAGAACTCCCGTGATGCCTATTAAGAAGAAGGCAATCAAAGCTACAACTGATAAAACAACTCGGGCATCTTGACCAAACAACTTCATTATTTGTTTGGGTTTGAGAGTGGGTGTGTTTGTCATACGTTTGTTGGTACCTTAATTAATTTCCTCCTGGTGGGGCGATCGGATCCTCATAGAGGACTCCCGTTGGTTCATACGCCTGACATGTGGAGGCAGTGCTGCCGGTACAAATCTGACATTGGAAGAGATGTGTTCCTGCCGATGTGATTTGGACTGGTTCAGAGACGCGGCCGGTCATAGCTAGGTCTCGGATTTGGCCGTTGGGCAATAGGACTCGACTGATGTATCGAGCGGCACCTTGGACTTGACCACAAGTAGCTGTAACTGAGTCCCCGATCAGAGCATTCGGATTGGACAGCGTGATGCTCAAACATTGTGGCCCAACGACTGGACTTGGTGATGGCAATGAGGTGGGCACCGGTGATGGTGATGGGCTCATAGCAACAGGTGCCAAGCGGGTGTAGGTACAGTTGTTAGTGACACTTTGACTCGAAGAACAAGTGCTATTTATACATGGGTTACACTGCACTTGGAGGTAACTACTTGAAGGGATGTTTAAAGTAGCAGTACTTGAAACTCCTTGTGCCAATAACTGGAAGCCAGAGTTTGGACTGGTCCGATAGGCGAAGAAGTTATAGTTGGTCCCTACAGCACCCTGACATGTGAAGGTGTAGTTGGTGGTGCTATTTTGACCAGGAGCAGCTTGGGTGTTAAGGCCAAGACACTCAGGCGTGGCTGCTACAGGCGAAGGGCTTGGGATAGGTGTCGGTGAGGGAGTCGGTGATGCTGGTGCTCGATAGTTGAAAGTACAGTTGTTTACCACATTTTCAGGACTAGCACAGGTTGTCCCAACACAAGGGTTACATTGAACGGTCATGTACGGCTGTACTACCAATGGGAAAGTCAGATCACTGGGACCTTGATAAATCAGACTCAGTGGAGTGTTGGCAGAATCGGTATAGGTAAAGAAGAAATAGCTCGCTACTCCTGTACTACCTGCTGCCTGAGGAACACATCGGAATCTGACTTGTTGACCGACAGGAGGCATGGTTTTTAGAGGTTGTAAGCTAACTGCGTCTACTGGTTCGAGTGTCGAACAAACACTTGTGGTTGTTGGGATCGGTGAAGGTAATCCACCGGTGCCAGGAGGAGTGGTAGGAGCAGTTGTTGGTTGAGAAGTGGGGGCGGATGTTGGGCCACAAGTGGCTGGTTTTTGAGAGCTGACATTGATGGGAGCTAGGTTTGGACATCGGACGTCGACTTGCTGGCTGCCACAGTAGTTTGAATCCATACAGAGTGAACCTGCTGTGGTAGTAGTACCATTGGCATTACAAGGGATTTCACCACCAGGACATTGATATTTTCCGACGTAACAACCAGCTGCAGCTCCTGCAAGAGTGATGCTACAACAACTGCCACTACAGCTGCCGAGGTCACTGGT
>CAYQZC010000060.1:0-6223 GCA_964421945.1 uncultured Pseudomonadales bacterium | reverse complement strand
GTTGTCAGTGGAATTCTGGCCAATGTCTGGCGGCCGTTGGGGGCGTGGCACCTCTACAAGTCACACTGACGAGCTGTTTGGTGACCTGTGAGGCCCAAACTTGTAAATGTCCGAGTACCTGCACCGAGACAGGAGTGATTGCCAAGGGTAAACAATGTGGCCAGACGTACACTTGCTATGCCCGCAGTGTCAACTGTACTCCCACCACTCGCTCAGTAGCTTGTGATAACACCAGCTATTTCTCGGCTAAAACTGCCTGTCAGGCTAGTATCGCCATGAATCCAGCAGTTCCGATTACCCCGGTAGTACCAGCACCAACCCATACCTGTTTTTCGTATGCCTCTGACAAATGTAAAACGAGTGTCAAGCGGACCACACCTTGTGATGAAAAAAGCTACTTTATCAATCCAGATACCTGTCTGGCGAAAAATATGGTTTCAAAATACTGTTATGCGGTGCCGAGTTCTGGCCTTTTTTGTAAAGCGGTGTTAGTAGATGTTCCCAGTAGTGACACACCGTGTATTAGAGTGGCCGGCGGTGGCTATAAAGCCGGACAATTATTTACAGAATCAGACTGCACTGCTCGAGCTAAACAACAAAACCAAGTAGCTGTAGCTCCCGCTGCCCCTGCGCAAGTCACGGCACCGGTGGTGATCGATCGGACCTGCTACCAGTTTAAAAATAATGCTTGTAGTCAGATCAAGTTGACGGGAGTGGGGACCTCTCAATCTTGTGAAAGTTTTGGCTATATCACTAAAGAAGCTGATTGCACCAAAATGATTGTAGAAGCCAAACCCTTGACTGCTGTCACTGTCCCGGATACTGTCGTGATATATAAAACGATTCCAGCGGGACAAAAATGTGATGCAGGTGCATGTACCTGCGTTGGTGGTCCTAGGAACGGTGTAAAACTCAAAAATGGGGAGTATTGTACTGCGTCTTTGCCCAATTGTTCTCTGACCTGTGGTGGCTGGGAGAGTACCGTTTACAACGGACAATGTTTTTGTCCCAATAGTTGCCCAGGTACTATCAGTGTGGGCCGAACCTGTGCCGTGCCCATCACCACCACTACTCCTCAGGTTCCCACCACCCAACAATGTCAGTACATGGAAAACGTGAATATCACCATACCAGCAGATGAGATATGTCCTGGTCCTGCCAGAGCAGGACAGAGTTGCGCTGCTGATTGGGGGTGCATTTGTTTGACTGGGGCAGATAAAGGTAAGCGTATTTCTATACAAGAATCATGTAGTACCGGACTTACTGTGACTTTGCCGACTGTTAACCAAGCTGTTGTTACCCCAGTCACACCTGCAGCGCCTACCACTCCAGAAACTACCACCGAAAAACCAGCCAACCTGCCAGAATGTAATGTCAATCATAAACAAGGTATGTTGGTAGGTGGGAAGCCATGTCTGTTGCAAGGGGTGAAGGCCAATCACTGCGAAACTGGAATAATCAAGTATGTTTTTGGTTTGGCTTACTGCTCGGCAGGTGCGGCTTCTACTCAAGTGGCTGAGGGTACACCCGCTAAGCCAGCCACCGCTGAAGTCGCCCCTGAGATCACCTGTCCCACTGGTTCGACGGTCACAGCCGCAGGAGCCAGCACCTGCACCTGTGCCTATCCAAACTTTGCTTATAGTCAAATCATCGATCCTACTGTCGAAAACTGTCCCATTCCTAGAGCTGCTGGCGAGAGTTGTACTGGTCTACAAGGTATGTGGAAGCACTGTGTGTGTACCAGTGGTGAGGACAAACTGAAGTGGATCGGGAATGGCGAAAGTTGCCGAGGTATTGTCGAACCAGGTGTCACCAACAGCACTGCCTTGACTTGTTATCGTTATGACTACAACAATCCGATGGCCGCCACCTGTCAGTCGGTGCCAGTGGCCGCCAAAAGCTGTGAGGGATTTGATGATCAAAATGCCACATCGTATGTGTATTACTCGAGTGAATCCGACTGCGATTTATCAAGAAGAAACCGAGGTGAGGCTCTATTCAAAGCCGCCACTCCAGCTGTAACGGCTTCGATTGTCAGTCTCCGATCGCCCCAATGTGACCCGAATAGAGAGCTCGTTGGTCCAATTTTCGGCTCAGCGGCATGTTTTGATACTGCCAATGCTCAAAAGCGGCAATGTCCCGCCAATCGGCCGGTAGTGCTGACACGCAACTTATTTTTTGGCATGAAGGTGCAATGGTGTTCGGCTTCGAATCCTGATCAGGAGGCCCCCACTTCGCAATCAAATAGCTGTCCTGCTGGCACTGCCTACATGAATAGTGCATACAACGATAGTTTCCCAGAAGTGTTGGGTCAATGCCTACCAGAGTGTACCAATGGTTCTAACAGTGGCTTTTTCAATTCTGGCGAAAATATTGTTCATTGTTTATCAGGTGGCCAACCACACTGGCAGTGTGCCGCTGGGACGTATGAATATAATGGAGGAGCTATAGATGGATTACCGGTGTGTTTACCAAAGTGCTCGGGCCCATCGCACATCTCCAATAGCAAATGGTATCCGCCAGAGCATGCTCAGTGGTGTTTGCCTGATCCCAATGTGGCGTTACCTGGATTTGAATGTCAGGCTGGATATGAGTTACTTCGAGTTGAGGATGATACTATTGTCTGTGGCACCAACTTTTTACTTGGTAATGCCCAGTCCCAATTTGCCCCTGCCCCAATTTGACACATTGACACCCTTCCGTTGAGCATGCGATTCTAGTAATCCGGCAAAGACACAGCTACTAAATCTAGTAGATATTCAGTAGCTAAGACACAAGATATATGATTTGCCAGTAGTAAAAGAGAGATCTGTATGTCACCAGCCAGTTCTAGCTTACCCAAAAAGAAAATGAAGTTCATCGAACGTAAGCTCGATGGAGGTATGGGTATGGCAGTGGCCAAACGCACTTATTTGCGCAAGGTGACTGATAAAGACAGTGGCCGCGAGCGCTGGGAGACGTGGGCCGAGGTGGCTGATCGGGTAGCTCAAGGTAACACGCTGCTTCTCAAACCCTACGGCAAAAAATTTGATAAAGATCGCTTGGCAGATTATCACTTGTTGCGCCAGCACATTAGCAATGGTTCGATCTTGATGTCTGGTCGGCATCTGCAGCATGGCGATAAGTCTCAGCCAGAGCGCAACATGGAAGTGTTTACTAATTGTTCTACCGCCACTTCTTCTTACATTTTGTTCTACTTGCTGATGAATGGCTCGGGCGTAGGTCGACCTTATGATGATGATTTGTGTCTGGTGGATTGGGATAATTTACCTAACGTCCGCTGTGTGATCCGCGAAGATCATCCTGATTTTGTGTGGGGTTTCGATGAAAGTGTCCGTGATGCGGTGCATAAGTATGGCAAGGAGAATGACAGCATCCACTGGTTTAAAGTGCCAGATAGTCGTGAAGGTTGGGCCCAGGCCGTCGAGATGATGGAAGTCATGGCCTACGAGAAAAAATTTAAAGATGACATGTTGATTTTGGATTTCTCTGAAGTCCGGCCTAAAGGTGCCCCTATCAAAGGCATGCAGGATCGACCTTCATCTGGTCCCAAACCTCTGATGAACGCCATCCAGAAAGTCACCACCGTCAAAGGTGCCAGTATGTCTCCTTGGAAGCAGGCAATGTTTGTCGATCATTATTTGGCAGAATGTGTGCTGGTAGGTGGAGCTCGTCGCAGTGCTCGTATCGCTACCAAAGCTTGGAATGATCCAGAGATTTTTGATTTTATTGCTATCAAACGCGGTGGTTTCTTATGGAGTGCCAATAACTCAGTCGCGGTTGACGATAAATTTTGGAAACAGCGCAGCAATCACTCGCAAAAAGTCTTGACCGCCATTTTGAAGGCTTCTTACGAAGATGGGACTGGTGAGCCAGGATTTATCAACCAACATCGCCTCGTCCAAAATGATGAAAGTTTCGAGGGTTACCAAGATGGTAAATACGCCCAAAGTAAGAAGTACAAGCCCATGTCACGGACTGAGAAAATGCTCGGCAAAATCGCCCGAAATGCAAATGCCAAAGTCTACACTCAGATCCCCAATCCTTGCGGTGAAATTTCCCTAAATATGCTTGGTGGTTACTGTGTGATCGCCGATGTGGTGCCTTATTTTGCTCCCACTGTCGATGACGCTGAAGAAGCCTTTAGAGCCGCTACGCGTGCTCTGATCCGGGTGAACACCATGGATTCTTTGTACAACCGCGAAGTCAAACGCACTAACCGGATCGGGGTGGGTATGACTGGTATTCACGAGTTTGCCTGGAATCAGTTTGGCTTTTCGTTCAGAGATTTGATTGATGAAGAAAAATCTAAAGAATTTTGGTTGACCTTGGCTCGATTTAAACGAGCGGTAGTGGAAGAGGCTGAGAGTTATTCCAAGAAATTGGGAGTAGTGGTGCCTCACACCAACACCACCATCAAACCTTCTGGGACGATCTCGAAACTATTTGCGCTGACCGAAGGTGCACATTTGCCCAGTATGCGCGAGTATATCCGCTGGGTGCAGTATCGCAGTGATGATCCCGCAGTCAAGAAATATGCCGAAAAAGGCTACCCCATCAAGGAATTGAAGAGTTATCAGGGTTCGACTGCGGTGGGATTTCCTACTCAGCCTCTGATTTGCCGAATTGGGA
Source organism: uncultured Pseudomonadales bacterium (assembly GCA_964421945.1). Classification (GTDB taxonomy): domain Bacteria; phylum Patescibacteriota; class Microgenomatia; order UBA1400; family PJMF01; genus BOKX01. Next base: position 1,591 of record CAYQZC010000060.1, on the reverse strand, counting down.
TGAACGGGGAGCTGGTAACCGCCGCGGAGGCGACTCCAGAAGAGCAGTACAAATGGTTGATCTTGCTGGAGAAATACTGGATCGTCGGTATCGATGAAAAAGGTCAACCGATGGAAGACACTGGTAACCAAGTTTCTTACACTCTCAAGTATGACCCTAAAAAAGTTTCATACAAAGAGTATCACCAGATGGTGCTCAAGTACCAAGCTTTGGTCAAATGTTGTTCTGTCATGCCACAGCAAGATAGTACGGCCTATGAATATCAACCCGAGCAGCCAGTGACGATTTCAGAATTCATGAAAGCTTTGAATGAAATCGAAGCCGATGAAACCTTGCTCGAAGATATCGACTACGAACACCTGAAGTGTGAGAGTGGGGCTTGTCCGATCTAAGTGGTATTCTAGAGCTATGAGTGAAATCACATCCCAAGTTCGACCGGCTTTTAAAAAAGAGCCAGGACTCCAAGAAGTACCAGTCAAGTTTTTGAGGCAAGCTAAAGGCTTAGTCAGACCGTTGATTCCAGAAGCGCAATCCGCTCCAGCCGAAGAGAAGCTGGATTTGAGCTTGATGAAGGGTCTTGATGTCATCATCCAACAAGTGCTGCTTGATACCGGCAAAAAAAAGATTGAAGATGTGACGCTCAGTGAAATGGATCGGCTATTCACTAGTAGTCACTACTATGAATTAGCAGATAATTATGAGATTGACCAAGTATTACACAATCTGTCTCAAGCATTACAAAGTGGAAATTTTACCGAGATTCTGCAACGAGTATCAGAACTCAGAAGTGCAGACCAAGACACAACGGCTTTTTTTACTGTGATTTATGACAATGATTCATACCGAAAAAGTGATTTATTTAATTTAGCTAATCAAACTGAAGAGGTAATGACGGATGTGCCACATTTTCAGGACCTGCCAACTAACGCGCTGAAGCGACTAGATACCCTGAGAAAACTAACCACAGCAGTCAAAGCAGCCCTCCCAGGAAAACCTACCTCAAACAGTTAGTTTCCAGCGAGGTTTGCGGTCTAAACGTGATGTTTCATCAGTAGTATCCAGGTTCCAAAGGCTGGGATTTCTGGCTAGGGCAAAGTGAGCTGCTAGTCCGATCATTACTGCATTATCACCACAAAGTTTTTTGGTGTAGGGGACCCGAAGTTTCAAACCAAATGGTTTGAGGGTGGCCCGAAGTTGGCGCCGCAGTTCGGTGTTAGCCGCTACCCCGCCACCGAGCCACACCTCACTAAATTCTTGTTTTTGTAATAATTTGTTCAGTTTATAACAAACAGAGCGAAAAACCGCATATTGAAATGACGCAGCAAAATCATAAATATCGTGCTTAGTCAGGGTATTTTCTGCCTTGAGTGCTTCGATTTTGTTTCGGGCGAAAGTTTTGGGCCCTGAGAAGCTCAAATTGTAGTCGCCACTGGTGGTCATTGGCAAAGGAAATGTAAAAGCTTTGGGATTACCGAGGAGAGCGAACTTTTCGATCACGGGGCCAGCGGGATATCCCAGGTCGAGCATCCGTCCTACCTTATCTAGGACTTCACCGGCAGCATCATCGATAGTACCGCCTAGTTTGGTATAG
>CAYQZC010000059.1:0-6228 GCA_964421945.1 uncultured Pseudomonadales bacterium | reverse complement strand
CAATGGGTTTATGTTTGCAGGGCTGGCGGGTGGGACGGCAGGTGATGCCGAAGTCTGGCGCTGGAATGGCACTGGCTGGACAAGAGTGGGGGGTGACGCCATAAACAGTAGCTGGGCTAACAGCGTCTATGAACGCATTGATTCCTTGGCTGTTTATAATGGTCAAGTCGTAGCTGGTTTAGGTAGTACTGCAGGCGATGCTGAAATCTGGATCTGTGGTACTTGTGAGGGTACTCCCAACTGGGGGAGTAGCAAAATTGGAGGCGATGATCCTTCTGGAAATACCGGCAGCACCTATGGCTGGGCCGATGCTACCTTCGAGCAAATTTTTGACATCGTGACCTATAACGGTTTTCTCTACGTGGGACTAGGTATCACAGCCGGGGAATCCGAGATCTGGCGTTATGACACCACTAGCTGGGAGAAAGTGGGCGGAGACGGACTCAATAGTAGCTGGGACGCCACGATCAATTATGTGAATAGTTTGGCAGTTTTTGAAGGTAAAATGTTTGCCGGTACAGGAGGTGATGCCAATAATGACGCCACTATTTGGTCATACGGAAATGATAGTGTGGCAAAGTCGGCTGCCCTCACCCTCTCTAGCGGGACTTGGTACCATGTAGCAGCTACCTACGATGGGGCCAACATGAAGCTCTATGTGGATGGTGTCCAGAGTGGTTCTTCAGCACCTGCTACCCTCACCATTGCAGATAACACAAAAAATTTGTTACTTGGTAGAGCCTATGGCTCACGAGGTAATGTCAGTGCAGCTGCCAACTTTGCCGGCTATCTTGATGAACTGCGCATTTCAAACTCTGTCCGAGAATCGTTTAATACCACCCCATACTCGACGTCTGGCCAAACCATTCGACCGGCAGCTGCGGTCTATACCTCTGGGATTAAGAATTTTGATGCTTTTACCACTATCGAATCACCCAATGGAGGTAGCATCGGATACCGATTATCAAGCGATGGCGGCACTACCTGGAAATACTATTCTGGAGGCGCATGGGTTACCTCAGCTAGTACCAGCCAAACCAATGATGCTACCACCATCAATGCCCAAATTGCCACTTTTCCAGTCACTTCTTCCGGTATTTTGTGGCAAGCGGTCCTTGATGGAGATGGGAATCAACAAGTCACACTCAGCGAAGTAGAAGTAGGTGGCATACTAGACGCTACGGCCCCCACCAATCCTGATACTTTGACTAGCCTCACCCAAAATGGTGGCTCTGCTATTACCACCGATACTTGGTACGGCCATACCGCTCCTTATTTTAGCTGGAGCCCAGGGGACGATGGGGCCGGCTCGGGTCTGGCTGGTTATTATGTCTATTTTGGCACAGATGAAACGGCTGAACCGTCAACAGCGGGCACCCTCCAACCAGGAACAACGTATACTGCTGGCTCCTTGGTCAGTGGCTCTACCTACTACTTGCGAATCAAAACTGTCGACAATGCTCAAAATGTATCGGCCACTACTTGGGCCCCTTTTACATATAAATTCGATTCAACTAGTCCCAGTAATCCTACTGGTATAACGGTCTCGCCAGCTGGTTATGCATCAACCAACTCATTTACCTTCAGCTGGCCTGCTGGCAGCGACACTGGCTCAGGAATCGCCGGCTATCAATACAAAACGGCTACTGCTTCTGGCAGCCTGAGTGATTGGTCTGCTGCTACCACTAGTGCCACCATCAGTCTTGATAATGCCGCTTATCAAACAGATGCCAACACTTTCTATTTACGTACCGTCGATACCGCCGGTAACATTTCTGCTAGCCCACTCCAGGTGCAGTACTATTTTGCTGGGGAAGGGCCTAGCGCTCCTCAGTTCCTTAATGTCAGCCCGGCCACCAATACGTCCAATTCATTTGCATTTTCATGGTCCGCGCCCAGCTCATATTCTGGAAGCGCATCTGGGCTCACCTATTGTTACACTATCAATACTTTACCCACTTCAAATACGTGTACCTACACTAGTGCAGGGGCTACTGCTTTATCAGCCAGCGGTTTTGCTACTCAAGTAGGATTAAACATTTTTTACTTGGTGGCCAGAAACCCCAGTGATTCCGGAGCCGCCATTAACTATGGCGCCTACTCCAGTGTTTCTTTCACAGCCAATACTTCAGCACCAGGTATTCCACTCAATGCCGACATTGCTGACGTATCAGTCAAGAGTACTTCATCTTGGAAACTTGCCATTTCTTGGGAGGCTCCTGAAGATGCTGGATCAGGAGTAGATAGCTATGAAATCTATCGGTCAACAGATGACAGCACCTATTCAAAAATCGCCACTACTACCGGAATCGCCTACGTAGATACTGGTCTTGACCAAAGTGAGTACTTTTACAAAATCAGAGCCTGTGACAATGTTGGAAATTGTGGAGCTTATACTGCAGCTGTCAGCTTGACCCCCGATGGTAAATACACAGTGGCTCCCAGTCTTTCTTCAGGCCCAACGGTCAGTGGAGTGACAACCAAGAACGCCACGATCAGTTGGGCAACAGACCGAGATGCAGACTCAAAAGTCCAATATGGTACGACTGCCGGTTCTTACTTTACCAGTGAGCCATCCAGCTCCACTCAAACATCCGATCACTCGATTTCTCTGACCAACTTGAGCCCCGGAACGACGTATTATTACAAAGCCAAATGGACTGATGAGGATGGTAATACTGGCTCGTCGAGCGAAAAATCTTTCGCCACTGAGCCTGCTCCTACAGTCAAGGATGTGAGTATCAAAAGTACCGGCTTGGACACCGCAATTATCCAATTTACCAGTAGTGGTGCCTCACAAGTCAAAATCTACTATGGTGAAACCACCGCTTTTGGTGGGATTAAGTCTATCTCCACCTCTACCTCTGAGACAACTTACACAGCTGAGCTGGAGGATCTGAAAGACGGAGTCAAATATTATTATAAAATCAACCAACTCGATGCCGAAGGCAGCGAGTATGAAGGGACTATCTTGAGTTTCCAAACTCTGCCAAGGCCCAAAATTTCAGAGGTCCGGGTGCAGCAAGTGAAAAACACTGCACAACCCACGATCTTGGTCAGCTGGAAAACCAACACCCCAACTTCGAGCATTGTCACCTACTATCCTGAGGGCCAGACAAGTGCAGCCAAAGACGAAGTTGACGTCAACCTTCAAACGGGCGCTCATCGTATGATTGTCAGAGGCCTCCTGCCAGAGACCAACTACACTATGGTGGTCAAAGGTCGAGATAAAGCTGGCAATGAGGCTAGTTCTGATCCACAACGTGTCACCACTGCTACTGATACTCGTCCAGCCCAGATCAGCAACTTAAAAGTAGAAGGTGCCATCCAAACAGTCGACTCAAATCAAGAGGCACTGGCACAACTTGTAGTCAGTTGGACTACCGATGAACCTACCACCACCCAAGTGGAGTACGGTGAGGGTACCGGAACCAACTACTCACAAAAAACGCAAGAAGACAGTAACATGACCGTGAATCACTTGGTAGTCATTACCGGGCTCGCACCTTCCAAGGTCTATCACTTACGGGCTTTGTCAAAAGATAAAGCCGGCAACATCACCCAATCGATTGATTCAGTAACGATTACTCCCAAAGCTACTGATCGTGCGCTAGACTTAGTTATCAATAATTTGCAGCAAGTCTTTGGCTTCATTGCCAACGTCAGATAGTATGATCAACTTCTCATTATTTCCACACCTCAAAATCAGAACCAAGGTTTTGATTTTGATCATTTTCATCATTGGTCTCATGTCTATAGGCATTTCATTTATGTCTATATACAGCCAAAATCGTGTCAAACAAGCCCAAATAAACTACCAAGAAAACAATCTCCAGCTTGCGACGAATGCTATACAAACTACTTCTCTTTTGCAGGACCTGCTGACACAAGATTACAGTCAATGGGATGACATGGCCGAAGCAGTCACGACTCAAGATCTGGAATGGATTCAAAAAGAGTTTTTTGGACCTTTGCAGATTTACCAAGTAGAAGCGGTTTGGATATATGACAGTGCTGGGACTTTGCTCTTTTCAGAGCAGCGAGATCCACAAAGAGTAGTGACCTTCAATGTGACCGATGCCGCATCACTCAAAAAAACAGGCTCAGCAGGAGATTCTTTCTTTGACTGGTCTGGTAACCAGTTGATCAAATATAAAATCTCTCCCATTACTTCGCACACCAACTCCGATAGTGCAGTGGCTGGCTACTTGGTAGTAGCTGATAGTTGGGATCAAGTTACACTCGATTCTCTGAGTAGACTGATAAATGCCGATGTGTCAGTCGACCACACTACAAAACCAACCGCTCAATCTACAAACCAATCTGTGATTGCACTTAAAAATTGGCGCAATGAAACGATTGCACACCTACTTTTCACCTTTCAAGATGACTCGCTTTTGATCATTACTCAAGCACTGCTAGCCCAACAATTGATCATAGGTGGTTTGGGCCTTATCGGATTGATTATGAGTGTGCTCTCACTCAGTAAGTGGATTATCAAACCCCTAACTGCATTGACAAAAAAATTATCACGAGCCATCCCGGAATCTCAGCTCTGTGACCTTGAAAAATGCGGTGATGAGTTTGATGTGCTATCTCAGCTCGTTGATAATCACCTGGATCAAAATACCAAAATCACTCAGAAAAATGAGGAACTTAAAGCTACCACAGCGACGCTGGAAACTACACTTGCTGATTTGGAAAAATCTCGAACGGAACTCAAACATAAACTGGCCCTATCACGTCGTCTGACTCAAGCTGTAGAAAGCGCTACCGACGCCATCATCATTACTTCCAAAGATAAAAAAATCATTTATGTTAATCCAGCTTGGCAACAATTAAACGGATATACACTCCTAGAAGCCAAAGGCCAAAATCCAAATATTCTAAAAAGCTCCAAGACCGAAAAATCTGTCTACACTCGCATGTGGCAGGAGCTAACCAGTGGTCGACCATTTACCACTGAAAGTGTCATAAACAAGAGAAAAGATGGCACTTTTTATCATGCCCAAATTAGTGTTTTTCCCATTATTGAAGAAGGTGAAATCGTCAGTTTTGTAGGTATTGCCCAAGATATATCAAAGCGCAAAGAAGTAGAGCAAATGAAAACTGAGTTTATTTCCCTCGCATCTCATCAGCTCCGCACGCCATTGTCCGCTATGCGTTGGTTCTCAGAGTTGCTTCTGAAATCAAAACAATGCGACTCCCACCCAGAGCAAGCGGAATGGATCGAAAAAGTAAACCAAAGTACCATCCGAATGATCAACATGGTAAATGATTTACTTAACATCAGTCGGCTAGAGTCAGGCAGACTCAAAATCGTGCCTGAATCGATAGAGGTGCCTACACTCATAAAAAACCTAATTTCTCAATTTGAACCACTCTTAAAACAAAAGCAGATTTCACTTAAAGAGAATATCGAAGATAAAATCACTACCATAAAAGCTGATCCCAAGCTCCTTCAAGAAGTCATGGCTAATTTGATTTCAAATGCTATCAAGTACACACCTGAAAAAGGAAAAGTTATCATCTCCTCACAACTGAGATCAGATAGTTTTGTCATCATAGTAGCTGATACAGGAGTAGGGATACCTGAAAAAGAGCAGGCCAATCTTTTTAAGAGATTCTTTAGAGGCAGCAATGCCCAAGATATGAACATCGAGGGAACCGGATTAGGCCTGTTTCTCGTCAGGCTGTTAGTCCATGCCTGGGGTGGAGAAGTGTGGGTAGAAAGTCAATTGAAAGTGGGAACGAAAGTTTCTTTTAGTATTCCTCTGGAAGGGATGGTGGGAAGACCTGGTGAAGTGGACTTATCACCCAGCAACGAAATTGACCAACTGCCTGACCAAACCTAACTCAGGTCACAGCTCACTTTGTCAAATGGTCTTCAACCATTTTCATGACATCTGTGATCGAGGTTTCGCTTTTCACAATGTAGGCAGCAGCTCCCAGTTTTTTGGCTTTTTGGATTTCACTATCTTGGCCAAGATTTGAAGCCACAATCACGGTAATTTTACTCAGCTTAGGATCTGCTTTGAGATCTTGGAGCACTTCATAACCATCTTTGAGAGGCATCAGTAAGTCCAAAACGATCAAATCTGGTTTTTCAGATTCGGCTTGCTTGAGTCCTTGCACTCCATCATACGCAATTTTGACATTATATTTTTCCCCAAGGGCACTCTGATAAGCAGAAGCTAGAAATCGATCGTCTTCCATGATGAGAACTGT
>CAYQZC010000058.1:0-6267 GCA_964421945.1 uncultured Pseudomonadales bacterium | reverse complement strand
CTTCGACAGTGGCTAGTTCTTGACCGAGTGGATAAACCAGGTATGCCTTGACCGGCGTTTTACCATCACCAGAGACATTTTTACCGATTTTGATGGTGGAGAAAAAGTTAAATTCTGCTCGACTGGGTGAGCTGGCTCCACTAGCGCTACCAGTCGGAGTATTTTCAAAGAGATTATCAACCATTTTGAAAGCATCAGGCTTAAAGGTAGTGCCGTCAGTTTGCTCGAGGCTGGTATCTGAGGAAATACTATCGACATCTTCATATTTGAGGTCTTGGGCACCGGCTTCGCAGCTTTGACCATTTTCATTGACCATGTGAGCAAGAGCCACCAGCAAAGGATCTTGGAGTGAATTACAGTTGGGAGGATCAGCACACTCGATCGGATAACTGGCGAGCGGCGTAGTCAGTCCAGATTGCAGTCGTTCGATCTGATCACGGCGTCGAGCCTCGGCGTCAGCAATGTCTTTGGTGAACTCATAATGTTCCTGAACTAGATTGCGAGTCAACTGAAGTGGATCGAGATAATTAGTATCACTGTTGAAATCTCGATTGGTACCGATGTCTGGGATTTTGAAAGCCAGGGCTTTGACTTCGTGTTTAGGCCCAGCCGAACGATTTGATTTTCGCAGAAAGTTAAAAAAGCTGGTGGGACTTTTGTCTTCCTTTAGTTCGGTGGTGATTACTAAAAAGGCTAAGCGATAGGCCCGATCCATAAACATGGGAACGCGCATCACCGCGCCTTTGATTTTTTGGAGTTCGAAGCTGTCTGTTTGGCGCAGGATGATTTGTTGGCAGGTAAGATTTTTATTTCGCCACTCAGTCAGAAGAGAGGCTGGATCGGTGGTATAGGTAGTAGCGGGGATTGGTTGATACAGGGCACAGCTATCGGGGTTATCGAGCTTGGCACAGAGCTTTTCGATAGTCTCCAGGATTTTGATTTTTTGGAGACACTGACCTTCTTGGCCGAGAAGAGTGTAAAAAGGCGACGAGTTAATTTTTTGTTCGAAAGTATCCGAACTACTGGTATCTTGAAAGCCAAAGAATGTCTCGAGAGATGACATAAGCGCAGTGTTATCATCTGAACGGAACAAGGGGTAGCCAGCACTTGAATAGTCGAAAATCAAACTAGGGTCGAGTGGAAACACCTGGGTAGCGCCGCCAAAAAGCTCAAAGTAGCGCTGGAGATCACCGCCAGTTTTAGCCTCAATATCAAATTTGGGGGTGGTACAGCTGATTTCATATCCTTGTTGCACCAGGTCTGCTGCGATTTGGTTGGGGTTACCTTCTTTGAGGCCAGCGATCGGATAAAGATAGTAGTCACTAGTGGTCGAGCCACAGCGTTTGATGACTTCTTCAGGATTTTGACAAACGGTCCGGAAGGCTTTGCGACAGTTGAGGTTCCAAAAAGGTTTGGTGTATTTAAAGTTTTCATCTTTATTGCCACCCTGAGCATTAAACAGTAGGAAGGCTTTGATTTTAGGATCATTGATGACACCGGCAACCGCACTGGCGAAATCACTAAGTTCTCCGCGAAAGGGACCAGACTCTGTGACATAGATATCGACTGGGTATTTATCGACGAAAGCATGGTAGGCATCGATGGTGGCCTGGCTGCCGCCGGCTACCCCAGTGTAAAACGGCACAGCCAGGCCACCTTTCCCCGAGGCTGTCAAAAGTGCTGACGCATATTCATCTGGTGAAGCGCCGGGTGAAGCTCCACAATAGTAGTCGATCTGTCCGGTGATTAATTTGACGTTGTCGGCAGTGACAGCCTGGTTTACTTTTTGGACATAGTCGACTTCAGCTCCTAAAGGAATATATTCAGCACAGTTTGGTTCATTGTGGCCTGCAGTTGCGATGAAACTTCTGCCATTTTTGGCTACTTCCGCGGCGATCTGATTCAAATCTGCGCCATATGTTTGAGGAGGATAACCTTCGATGCTAGGGCTTCCGAGTCCTGCTCCCAGACGTACGATCACGGTTTTATCAGTACCATTGATGACATCGATGATTTTCCGCTTTTCGGCATCAGAACCAGACACCATCAAGGCTAAGGTGTAAGGTGCTTCATCAAAATTATTTTTAGGATTATCAAAATAAACAGCCAAGTTATTTCCGACTACTTTACATGCGGGATCGATGTCGGCTACTTCCGCCTGCGCAGTCATGGAAAAAGTTGGTAAAGAATCGAGGCGCCACCAAATCGAAACGCCAATTAAAAAAACACTAGCTATCAAAGCTAAAAACTTTTTCACAGAGCTTATTATACCTGGATGGTAGTGGGCAATGCCACTAGATATAACGACGCTTAAGGATTCCACAAGGTGGTGGAATCAGGGATGGTAAAGACTTTGATGGCGTCGATGCCCGTAAAGGCAGCAATCAAGTTAACGATGATCAATGCACTCAAGGCCACCACTAGACCAATCACAGCATAGGTGATGGTGTTTTTAGCACTTTCGGTGCCTTTAGAGTTGCCACCAGAGAGCAGGTAGCGGAAAGAACCGATGATGAGCATCAGTAACCCTGCAAAACCGATAAGAGTGAAAATAATAGTCAAGATATTTCCCAATAAACATTGGAAACCTTGGATGGTGGCGACATCGCCAGATCCATAACCTTCGTTACCAGCCACACAGACATTTCCCCAGGCTTGTGTTTGAGCGTGGGCCTGAGTCGGCAGTCCCAAAGCTACCGTCAAGAAAAGGGCAACTAACGTGAGGGTTCGAAAGAGTTTGTGCACAGTTTGATTATATACCACAGGTCAGGTATTTAGTTAGCACTGGGTGACGGTGACGGGCTAGCTGTAGGTGCTGGTGAAACACTGACTAACGGTTGGTTAGCACTAAAGTTTTGCAAAATTTCATTTAAGCTACTCGAGGTAAAGTACTGCACCACTAAGTTAATGGCGGCATAGGAGGCTAAAATGATGATCAAGCCTACCACGGCGGAAACCATTTTATTGCGAGCTTTTTCGGTTTTGCCTTTATCTCCACCAGACGTAATCCAATCCAGACTGCCCCAGACTAAGTAAACGAATACCAGTAAAGCCGAGATGATAAAGATAAAGGTTAAGACGCGATTGATCAATTCCCCAATATCTTTAGCAAATGCAGTGGGTGGGATGATGGGAGACATGGTGCCATCAGCTCGGCGAAGATAGCGGACACCAGTAGTGGTGGTGGCAGATTCAAGCTCAGATTCTGACATCTGACTGGTGACATACATCGCGTCACCATCTTGTTGCAAAATCAGTTGTCCGGCCGCAGTTTCAGCCTGAGCTGACGTTGGCAGCAGAAGCACTGCACCCATAACCAAGCTAGAAATAAAGATAGCGACAAGTGAAGTGAGTTTCATGATTGTTTGTATTTTAACTCATTTATCCTGAAAAACCAAAAACCTCCACCCGAGGGTGGAGGTTTTCTGATTTCAATATCAACGGTTTATAAACGGTTGTTAACGTTTTGGCGCAAGATATCATTGATATCACTGCCACCGGTGAAGAATCTCAGGACCAATTGCAAGATAGCAAATGAGGCTAAGAGTACGATCAGACCGACGATAGCTGCGGTGATTTTGTTACGAGCTTTCTCAGTTTGACCTTTGTCACCACCAGAAGTGATCCAGTCGATGCCACCCCAGATGAGGTAGAAGAACACTAACAAAGCGGCGATGACGAAGACGAATGTCAAAATACTGTTGAACAAAGCACCGATGTCACTGGCAAATGCTGCAGGCGGTGTGATTTCAGACACCTGGGCACTGGCAGCAACAGCTGCAGCTTGAGTCATGACTGCGACTGCCGAAGCAGCTGAGAGACTTTTTTGAACTAATTTTTTCATGTATGGCTCCTTTTCAAGTTACTAGTACATTATAGTTGGTGGTTTTCTTCAAGTCAAACCACCAAATTTATTTAGCGTGTCCTCAAGATCGTAGAGCCTGATCCACCAGAACTAGGGTCGGTGACTCTAGTCGCTCCTGGTAAACCAGAACTATTTCTCGAAGAGCTAAAGTTAAGGACTTGGAAACCGAAGAAATCTTGGAGGAAAACGAAGATGGCGATCGAAGCCAAGAGTACCAACAAACCAACGATGGCTTGGGTGATTTTGTTACGAGCTTTTTCTACTTGACCCTTATCACCGGCACTGGTGATCCATTGGATACCACCCCAGACGAGATAAAACAGTAGTAATAATCCAGCTCCTACCAAGGCAATACCAAGATAATCACTGATCAAAGCCCCAAAACCACGATCACTGGCTGATACCATACTGGGATCGACACCGGGCAACTCTTGATCAACTGCTTCTTGGTAAAAATTGAGGGTTTGTGCAATTTGCATAGGTTTTCGAGTCAGATTAGTGATTATGGTAACTTCAGGTTAAGAATATCAAAGTTCTCACCAAAGAGTAATTGGCTGATGAATCCGATGATCACGAACGAAGTCACCAGTAGAATCAAACCAATAGCTGCTTGGACCATCTGATCTCGAGCTTTTTGAATTTTTCCACTGTCACCACCAGCCATGATCCAGCGCAGAGCTCCCCAGATAAAAAAGAAAATGACCGAGATGCCGCCGGCAGTGATCAATGTCTGCCACATGCGGATGAAGTAGGTCACGAAAATACTGCCAGATTTGGCATTGTCGGGGCTATCGCCAAAAGTGCCGATGGCAGGATTGGTGATACCGGCTTTGGTGCCCCCAGCTGGGATCGCACCTGGCCCTGTGATTTGAGCCTCCACTAGTGGGGTCCAAACTCCAGCTAAAATACTCGCAAGTAAGACTGTGGCAGAGAAAGTGATGAGTGAGGTGGTTTTTTTCATGTTTTTACGGAATGATTAGTTGTAATTGCTTGGCAGGTTGTAAGATATCGATGCCGAGTATAGTGCCGACCAATCCGATGATGCCATAGGCACCCACGATGATGATCAGACCCGTCACCCCTTGAATCATTTGGTCACGGGCTTTTTGGATTTTACTGGCTTCACCGCCAGCAGTGACCCACTTAAAAGCTCCCATCACAAAATAAATCACAAAGAATAAACTGGAGACCACGGTCAGCACTCCAATCATTTGAGAAATGAAGGCCTCCATGTTTGATAACGCTTGATCATTAGCACTTCCGCCTGGTGTAACTGCAAAACGAGGGCTGACTGGCTGAATCCCAGTGTTTCCAAATGGGTTTGCAGGTGCGGGGACAGTGGCTTGAGCAATTTGAATTGGCATAAATATGCTTGTTATTATTATGGTCCTTGGAAATTGGGATTAATGATAAAGCTGGCGTCACCAAAGAAGATGAAGCCAATAATACCTGCCACAGTGTATGAAGCCACAATGATCATGATACCGATGATACTCATAGTCAGTCGCTCTCGTACTTTGCCATGGGCGGCGCTATCACCGTTAGCGGTGATATAGGTCCAGCGTGCCAATAAAATTTGCATCAGCACAAATAGTCCGGCAATCACAGTAAAAGCTTGAATCATGGTCGAAATAAAAGCGATAAGGCCAATCGAACCACCCGACTTGGTGTCATAGGCTGCTACGCCTGGTGGAGGACTGACTTGACCGAAGATACTTTGAGTGGTGGCTTGAGCTAGGTGTCTCATGTGACTGAATTATAGCACTCACTACTAAAAAATAATCTGTTGACCCACAATAATTTCTACAACTTGGACGATCCAGTAGGCCGCAAACATGACAATGAAACCGATTAAGGCGGTTTTGATCATGGTTTTGGCGTCTTCTTTGCCTTTGGCACCTGATTGGATAAATTTCCAGCCAGCATAAAAGATGACAAAGAAAAAGAATAATCCCGCGATCACAAAAACATTGCGGACGATGACGTTTATCAATTGAGCCGGAGTGCCATATACCAAACTGGCCTGGCGGGAACCATCAAGGGTCAGACAAGATCCAAGATCGAGATTTCCGCTACTGGGATCACATCCGGTAGGAAGGTTTTGTGGAGGAATGACTGCTAGCATTGCATGCTATTATACCTCTATGACGCCGCAAGATGCCAGTCTGCTTAACAAACTTCGCACCGGATCACCAACGGCGGTGCGCGAGTGGTATCGGCTTTACCATGCCCGTCTGCTGAGATGGCTGGAAAACAGCGTGGCTACCAGCAGTGACGCGGAGGAGTTATCTCAAGAAGTGTTCATGAATTGTCTCAAGCATTTGCCACTCTTTCGTGGTGAATCAAGTATTTGGTCCTGGATGCTCAGCATCGCCCGCCATGAAGTGGCCGACTACCATCGC
>CAYQZC010000057.1:0-6281 GCA_964421945.1 uncultured Pseudomonadales bacterium | reverse complement strand
ATTTTGGCGTAGTCATAGTATTTTTTGGTGGGTTCAGTGTCGGGAGCTGAAATGATCAAAGGTGTCCGAGCTTCGTCGATCAGGATCGAGTCGGCTTCGTCAACGATGGCAAAATAATGGCCATTTTCAGAGCGCTGGACCATTTGGTCGAGTGACTGGACCATGTTATCGCGCAAATAATCAAACCCAAACTCATTATTGGTCCCGTAGGTGATGTCAGCTAGGTAGGCTTCTTGGCGAGAAATCATTTCAAAATGTTCAAGCCGTTCGTCACCGCGTTCTTCACTATCGACACTCGAGTTAAAATGTTTGGCCTGATCATGGACAATTACGGCGGTCGTCAGTCCTAAGAATTCATAAATCTGACCCATCCAGCCGACACCGATTTCAGCCAGATAATCATTGGCAGTGACCAGGTGTGAGCCTTTACCGAGCAAAGCGTTAAGGTATAGCGGAGCAGTCACGGTAAGAGTTTTTCCTTCACCGGTTTTTTGCTCGGTGACGTTTCCATGATGGAGGGCGATCCCAGCTAGGAGCTGGACATCAAAATGCCGCATCCCAAGTACCCGGCTAGAAACTTCTCTGACAGTGGCAAAAGCTTCAGGCAGGAGGGTTGCTAAAGTGACTTGGTCATCTTGGCCATTTTCGCGAGCTTGGGCTATTTCAGTTTTAAATTTTTTGGTTTGAGCTGCGAGCTGTTTATCGGAGAGTCGCTTGATTTCTGGCTCGAGGGCATTGATCTGGTCAACAACTTTTTGATAGGTGTTAAGGCTTTTATTCGTTTCGTCAAAAACTCGAGTAAGGAACTTCAACATAGGGGTGCATTATGGCAAATAACCGGCTAAATTACGAGAGGTAGAAGCTTTTTTTGCTCCCTGTTTTTCTACCCCATGAAGGTCAGCCATAAAAAATAAAGTGGGACGACCACGAGACAAGCATTCAAAAAAGTGAGCTTTTGCCAATTTCTATGGGTGACGCTGACGACTGAGGCCACAAAAAAACCAATCAAGGCAAGCCAAGCCCAGAGTGTGAGTAAATAGAGTTGGACGGTCCAGGTATCAAACCGGACCACACCCACCAAAAGTTGGGGTCTGAGGGTCAAGGTAATAAGTGTCAGGTAAAAAGGGGCCGTGCTCACGATCGACCACAGCTGGCGGTTACTTTGTGTCACCGATTTCATAGCTATAGTTGTAGCACAAAAAAGCCCTAGTCTCAAAGACTAGGGCTAGATCTAGATTAAGGTACCAGATCAGTTGTTAAATGATGCGGTAGCCTCTGCAAGTAAACTTGTCCAACATGGTACTTCCATATTGGGCAGAGATTTGATCTCTTACCATTTTCTCGGCTTTTTCAGGTTGATTACTGACTCTAGTGAAGTCGATACCATGCGCACTGATAGCCAAAAACGCGAAACGTTTGTTGCGATGCGCCTCAATGTCGAGTGGGATCACAAAGACTTTTCGCTCCAGAGTGCTCCCAATATCTCTGAGAAATAGTTCTCGATGCTTGTTTGATCGGATGGTACGTCCACCCAGAAACAGTTTGGGTAGCAATTTCACTAAGGCATCACTGCGATCTTGGGCTTTGACGACCCATGATTCTTTGGGAATGAAGCTATAATCATTTTCTTCCGAGGCATATGTGGTATACAGAAAGTAAAGTTGCTGTCTAGCCACCGTTCACATCCTTAATTTTAAGGGACCGATGTGGGGATTATAACAAAAACAAAAACCCCCCGGTCTTACTGACGGGGGGGCACCTAAATTTAGGTTAAAGGTTGTCTACGACCGGCACACAAAATGAAACGCCGTATTGGAGACTTTTGTGTGCTCCAGACTTGACCGCAGCCATTTCAGCGGTTCGAGCTTTGACAGCTTTTTCAGCTGTGTCACCGGTGACTGCGAAACTGCATCCCATCCGGTTTATGACACCAGCTACAAAAGCTGGAGTCGATTTTTCGACAAAAGCTACCGCACTGGCTTCGGCTGCTCGCTCTTTTTTGTCTTGGGGGTCAGTCACATAAATCTGATCACCCCGATGACTAAAATCTCGTTTCGAATTTCTGAGCAGCGTCATGAATTGGTTCATGGCCTCATCTCGGTTCCAGGCGGTCAACGCCCAGATTTCGCGAATGCGAGGCTCAGGTTGAAATTCAATAACCCGGAACAGAAACACCATTTTTTGGGTTTTCTTGCCCATTGAGTCAACTCCATTGTTAGTAAACGAACCAGTTTAGGCCTAGAGTATACTTTATGGAGACTATTTAGTCAATTTAGGCAATTTTGTCAAAACCAGTCAAAGGCTGTAACACTTTGGGAATAATAATACTTCCATCGGCTTGCTGGTAATTTTCGAGCACTGCCGCCAACAATCGTGGTGAGGCTGCCATGGTGTTATTTAAAGTGTAAACAAACTTAGTGCCACCATCTTTGGCCTGATAACGGATATTCAGCCGGCGGGCCTGGAAGTCGTTAAAGTAACTTGCTGAGTGAGTTTCGCGATATTTTTGTTGAGATGGGAACCAAGTTTCAATGTCGTATTTTTTTCGCTGACCAGCACCCATATCACCGGTGCACATGGCTAAAACTTGATATGGCAAACCAAGCTCAGTCAGTAATTCTTCAGCCAGTCCTACCATTTGTTCATGCCATTTTCTGGTTTCAGTTTCGTCGGCGATGGTATAGACCACTTGTTCTACTTTATTAAATTGGTGTACTCGGATTATACCTTGAGTATCTTTGCCGTATGAGCCTACTTCTCGACGGAAACAAGGTGAAATGCCCGCCATTTTGATCGGCAACTCTTTTTCACTCAAGGTTTCATTTTGTAAATAGGAAGTCAATGCGACTTCTGAGGTCCCAGCCAAAATCAAATCATCTTGAGTTTTGTAGTGATCTTCCTGACCCCAAGGGAAGTAACCGGTGCCCCACATGGCATCTGGTTTGACCAGGATCGGTGTGGTCATCGGAGTAAATCCCGCAGTAGTGAGTTTTTGGAGGGCAAATTGTAGTAAGGCTTGCTCGAGAAGTACGGCTTCATTTTTGAGAAAATAAGATCGGAAACCACCAATGTCAGTGGCCCGTTTAGTATCCAAGAGATCGAGCTTTTCCATCAATACCTGGTGTGGTAATGGTTCGAAATCAAAAGTAGGAATGGTCCCTTTAGTTCTGACCACCACATTTCCAGATTCATCCTTGCCTACTGGCACATCTTCGGCGGGAGGATTAGCGACTTGATACATCAAGTCTTGAAACTCGGCTTCGACTCGTTTGAGCTCTGGCTCAACATTTTGCAAATCAGCTTTGAGTTGGCGGCCGCGATTTATCTGTTCTTCGGTGGGACGCTGTGATTCTGACTGCTTGATAGCAGCGACGTTTTCATTAATATTTCTTCGAATAATCTCAACTTGTGAGATCAAGATGCGGCGCTCTTCATCTTTAGCTAGTACTCGATCCACAATTTCAGGGTTTAGTTGTTTGTGGGTGATGGCTGCCCTGAGTGAAGCAGCGTTGGTGCGAATGTATTGGATATCTAACATGTGTCTCCTTTGTCTATGGTACTAAAAAACCACGCTAATTGTCCGAGTAAAGGACGCTTGTTGCGTGGTGCCACCTTATTTGCTGCTTATTCCAGCGATTACGGGCTTACCCGGAAAAGATTATCCCTTTTCACAGACCTCAGTGAGGTGAAGTAGGTGCTAACTACTCGGCTGTTTTATATCTGGGATGAATTATAGCCCGCTGAGGTAAGGTTGTGCAAGTAGAGGTAAGATTCTGGTATCATACGTACCAAGTAGTATGAAAAAAAGTGAAACGCAACCAGATCATCAAGTGCGAGCTTGGATAAAAAAGCACATCATCGGTGACGAAACCAACCGGGATTATGTGAGGGCTAGTGGGCAATCTAGTTCTCAAACACCCGAAGTACCCGATGTGCCAGATATTCCAGCACAAGATGCTTCGACTTTAGACATCTTGAGTGACTTTGCCTTGGGAACAGCTCTTAGTTTGGGGACTGGTATCGTGGTGGAGGTGTTGCGCCACCTGATTGAAATCGATCAAACAAACACTGAAACGACTGATCAGATATCAAAAACTGATAAATGATTTTTAAGATTGAAAGACACGTATCAAAAACTGAATATGGTCTTCTATTGGTTTGCCAATCATTTCTGCACCTTTTAGGATGTCATCTCGGCTGACATTGGCAGCAAAAGCTTTATCTTTGAGCTTCTTTTTGACTGATTTGACTTCCATTCCTTCGAATCGGGTCGGCCGCATCAGTGAAATCGCAAATAAAAGACCGCTGATTTCGTCACATGCAAAAAGATGTTTCTCCAAAGTTGTTTCGGCTTTCTTCCCAGTTCTTTCGGGGGCATGGGCAGCGATGGCAGCTTTGAGTTCTTCAGGATACTCAGCCAGCCACTCACTCAAGGCTTTATTTGGATGTTCATCGGGATACTCTTCCCAATCAAGATCATGAAGTAATCCTGCTTGATACCACAACTCTTCGTTTTCACCTAGAGCTCTAGCATATCCAGCCATAGCCTGTGCCACCATAAAACAATGGTTTTGGAGAGAAGGATTTTTAACGTGGGTTTTGAGTAATAATTCTGCCTCAGATCGAGAAGGTAGTGTCGACATAGTGGAGACATATTACACTATTTGGTAGGATTTGCTATACTAGCCGTGAATCAGCTCAAAATCGAGCTGTACTATGCGACAATCATCCGAGCATTTGAGCTCTTACCCTCTTCAAAAACGTATTAATGCTGTTCCAGAATACGAGGTCAAACGTGACCCACGGTGGAAGGAAGTTTGGGATACCGCCAATGATCCGCGACTGTATGCCGTTTTGCGGACACAGTGGGAACGGGTTGGCTTTGATCAACATCATGAACAGGAGATGCAGTGGCAAGCTCATACCATGCCAGGCAATGCCAAAATTCGTAAGCTCAATGCGGCCACGGGTCCCCGATCGTTTGAGGTGCGAGTCCAACAGCATGCTCAACCTCGCGAAAACATGCCAGTCGGGGGTATCACATTAGAAATACCTCTCTATGGTCATGATCAAGGACCGCGGAAGTTGCTTTTGCATGTGGTGTATCGAAAAGAAGAAATTGAGCCGTTATACGTACCTGGAACCAGGCAAGTAGCCGAGTATGGTAGGCGAGCTGGGCTAGCTATCGAAGTAGAGGTGGAGCCAAAAATCAGCCCTGATAATATGGTGTTCTACTCTCTTGCCGATTTGATCAAATTTCTCAAACGACCAGACGCACTTCAAATGATGGCACTTGCTGCCTAGTACTCGATCAAGTTTCGCTTGATCAACTCTTGTGCTTCAGAAATAAATTCGTGTGATTTAGGGAGCATATCGAGGTTGGCGATTTCTGCCACACTAAACCAACCAAAAGCATGTGTTTCTGCATCAAGTTTGATTTCTTCTAGAGGACTGGTGATTTTTACCAGATATAACAACAAACTGGCGTGGGTTGCTTTGGGGTGTCCGGCGACTTTGGCTTCCCAGACATGAGATTTGACCAGTGGTCGAGGGTCCAAGAGCTGGGCAGAGACATTGAGTTCTTCTTGGAGTTCACGGGAGAGCGTTTGCTCTGGTGTTTCACCAAACTCGATTCCTCCACCTGGGAATTGCCATTTGAGGTGGACATCTTGATTATCGGGTTGATGACGTTGGGTCAGTAAGAATTTTCCATCAGCATTTATAGCCAAACCAAGGACGGCAGTGATGTAGTTTTGCTCAGACATGTTCGATGGGTCGTAGGGTTGGGAAGGCAATGACTTCTTTGATAGACCAAGTATTTGTCAAAAACATCACCAAGCGATCGATACCCATGCCGATGCCGCCGAGTGGTGGCATGCCGTGTTCCATAGCTTCCAAGAAATCCTCATCAAGTGGGTGAGCTTCAGCATCGCCAGCTCGCATGCGGGTTTGTTCACCTTCGAAGATATTTCGCTGATCAATGGCATCAGTGATTTCACTCCATCCGTCGGCTAATTCTTTCCCTCCGATATAAGCTTCGAAACGCTCAGCTAAGGTGCCATCTTGACGATGTTTTTTGGCTAATGGACTGATATCTCGTGGATAATCGATAATCCAAGTCGGTTGGATCAAAAATTTGGTGACTAATTTGTCAAACAGCGCAAACATGGCTTTACCACGAGTGAACTCACCGATGAGCTCGATGCTATGGGTTTTTAGCAAAGCTTGAAGATCCTCATCGCTAGCAGTTTCCATGTCGATTTCGACGTACTGTTTCAGTG
>CAYQZC010000056.1:0-6322 GCA_964421945.1 uncultured Pseudomonadales bacterium | reverse complement strand
TTCTTTGGGTGTATCAACCATGCATGCTTTCTAGTCGCCGGCTACCTTCCTGAGGCGACATGCCATTAATTGGAAGCCAAAAAGTAAACGTCGTGCCTTGATTCTCTTGTGAAGTAAACCAAATCCGACCTCCAGAATGCTCAATAATTGATCGAGTGATATATAAACCTAAACCATTTCCATTTGTGTCATGAATAATGGCATTATCTGCTCTGAAAAGTTTTGAGAACATTTTTTCCTGTTGGTGTGGAGGAATACCAATCCCTTGGTCATTAATTTCAAAAAACAACGATGCTGCAGGAATTTCTTGACCGTTTCGTGTCACGGCTTGTTCATTAGTGGACATACTAATGTGTACCGTTCCGCCCGGCTTGGAGTATTTGATAGCATTGGTAATAAGGTTTTCAAAAACGATTGAGATCAATTTGCGATCAACTTGAATTACTGGAATAGCAGACAGCTCAGACTCGACTTTGACTTCGTTATGCTTGGCGATCACATCAGCTTCTTCAATCACTGTGGAGACTACTTCACAGATATCAGTTGGTTCCGGCTCTATTGAAAATGTTCCCATCTCGATCCGAGACACATTAAGCAGTGCTGAGACTAACTCAATCATGCGGTTGCTACCGGAGTAAACTTCATTCAAGTATTTTTGTTGATCTGGGTTCACTGCTCCAGCATCACCACTCAAGAGCATCTCGGTATACCAGCGCACCGCGGTTAGTGGTGTGCGAAGTTGGTGGGAAGCAAATGAGACAAAGTCAGACTTGGCTTGATCTATTTGTTTTTCTTTTGAGATGTCACGCTCCAGCCCAAGAAAAAACTGAACATTCATTTCGCTATCTAGAATCGGAGAAATGGTAGCAAGTGAAGTATAGAGCTGCCCATTTTTTCTGCGGTTTTGGATCTCACCTTCAAACATTTGTTTTTTATTTTTTATGGTATCCCACATCCTAATATAGAACTCTGGTTCCATCGGCTTACTCCAAAGTTTTCCAGCCTTGGTCCCGATAACCTCCGCCCGAGAATAACCCGTGATTTTCTCTACTCCGTGGTTGGCATAGAGAATGACACCATCTGGGTTAGTGATGATTATATGTTCAGCTGCTTGATCCACCGCTAGTTTGAACATTTCAGTTTCTTGGACTTTAGTTTCAAGAGTTTTGATGGTCTCAACTAGTCTTGACTCAGAGTTGCGCAGGCTGGTAATGTCCTGGTTAATGAGTAAACAGCTGGTCACCTCACCCTCAGGGTTTTTAATGGGAATAGCCGAGTTCAAAATTCTCTTTTTTTGACCATCAAAAGTTTCAATTTCCAGTTCTTCGTTGATGATGACTTCGCCATTGTTTATGGCTCGAGCAGGAGCGGCAGTTTCTGGGGTAACTAGTACGTGCTCGGGTACCGTCCAGGCTTTAAACTGGCCATACTCTGTCTGGTCCACATATCGCGCGCCTCCCCAGATTGCGAGCACTTCCTTATTGCCATAAATGAGCTTGCCAGTCTTATCTGTCACCCACATACCGATAGGCAACAGGTCTATCACTTGGGATAGCATCGGGGCTAGGTAACTGTGTGGAATTGGTTTTACTGCAGATTGATCAGCCATAGTACCAAATGAGTATAGCAGAGTGTAAGAACTCTGTTACTTGTAAGAGCCTGAAAAAAACAGATGCCAAAATTACTACACTGGTATTATTGTTTGCCATGTACTCACTCTCGAAGTTGTGCAAGTCAGAGGTACAATAGAGATAATCTATGGACAAAAATATTTCTGACTATTTTGCAAAGCAAAAACCCAAGCAGAAAGAGATCTTGCTTAAGATAAGGAAAGTGATTAAAGAAATGCTACCAGAAGCTGAAGAGCGGATGAGTTACGGCGTTCTTTCCTTCAGGTTGAATGGAAAATCAGTTTTATATGCAGCATTTAGTGCACATGTTGGACTCTACCCAGAGCCAGAAATCATTTCGCATTTTAAGAATGAATTACAAAACTATGAAACTGCCAAAGGTACAATCAAATTCAAAATCGATGAAGAAATCCCCTATGATTTGATAAAAAGGATTGTTGCTTATAAATATCAATTGTAACGACGCACTGGTTGCAGGTTCCATATCCCATAACATCGACATCTGCTACCTACTCTGATATGATCATGCCCCTTTAAGTAAGGTTCTTTTGCACCTTAACAGCAGAATTAGTTATTTATTATTTTTTCTCGTTTAATTGTGATGATACATTTGTCGTGCTTAATGTGAAGCTAACCATTGAGAGTATGCCAGTTTGAGATCATGTGTACTTTGAATGGTTAGCTGCACCGCCCAAAAATGGGAAAGCAGCAAAATGATAATAAGTCTATTCGAAAGGTTAAACGATGTTCAAGAAGTTGCTAGGACTTGTAGTCGCGATGGTTTTTATCGTTTCTACGTTGACGACAGCCGCAGCACAGGACCCGATTCCGACGAATCCGTTAGATGGGGAAGTGTACCAATCATCTCGTGGTGGTACGGAGTATGATGCCAAATGGGAAGGTTGGAGATTGTTCCAACCTAACCTGCCTCAACCCGAAGCACGTCTTCCGCACCGAGTGACGATCACTTTGCCAGATGGGTCGTTTACGTTTTATGGAGTCGAGTGTCTGATTGCCCGCGCCGACTCTGGGCGTGTTGTGGTTGGTCGCCGTGAAAACGGTGCTGTGGTGCTTGTGGATGGGACTACAAAGTATTTGATAGACTGTCTTGGTGGTATCGCCAGCGGGTTTGAAATCCTCGGCGAGTACTACGTAAACACTGAGAGCACTAATCCCATGGCAGGTATTGTATTCGCGTCCCCGCAAGGAGATGAATACGCTGCTACATGGGGCGGTGAGTCGGGTTGGTGGTTATACCAGCCCAGCCTGCCCACCAAGCGTGTGGCGCACACAGTCCAAATCGCAATGTGGCCCGGTTTGTCTTACCGTTTTAACGGAGTAAAGTGCTCATTGGCAAATGCGGAGGGTACTGTAATCGCTCGAAACGTCAATTCATTTGAGTTCGAAGTTTCCGATGGAAACGACGTTGCCATTTACAACGTTTCCTGCCAAGCTAGCTCAGTCTCCGGGTTTAGCATCGAGACATTGGAAGAGCCGAAAACCGCACCAATGTGGCAGTACAACCCCACGTCTAATGACTGGGTTGATTTAAACAACCTCCTTAACCCAGAAGACAACCAATAAGTAACTTTTTCAGCTTTTATGCCCCGGGCCACAAACCCGGGGCTATTTTTATGATCTTTAGTTAAGTTTTTTACCCCCATCTTGTTTTTCCACATTTTAGGCATAGACTACCGCTAGACACACAGATTTTGTCTTTCAAGCCACCTTTTGTGGTTTGAAGCTCATTAATATGTCTCACAAAGTACACCAAAAACGGGAGGAAATGTTTGTTAGTGAAATGAGGTGCATACATGCGACTCGTGATAATCCTGCTCGTTGTAGTGTTGGCCGTTTTCTCGTTGGTTGGCTGTGGTAATCAGTCCAATAACGCTGCCGCCCCAAATCCCACAGTTGCTGCCAATGTGGCCTTGATCCAAACTGACTATTTTCCGATGGATGTAGGCCACGAATGGGCCTACCAAATCAGCATTTCTGAAGTGGCCTATACCTTTGAAGAAGTATATTGGTCGGTAGGTGGTGACCAAGCGATAGTCACTGCCCACACCGGATTTTTGTATCCGAGTGTGCCGTCTAGACTCAAGCTTCGTATCGAAAATGCGACGTCCGTCCAAGGTCCATTTAAGTACCCAGACGGTGTCAAGCTAACTGTGGTCCAGGATGATGTAAATGTATTTCTCTTCACCAAAGAGCTGTTTTATAACGCCACCCATGATAGTGGCTCTACAAATGTACAGCTGGTGATGACTTTTGAATCTTCCGGCAGCCCTTCGCCCGGCCAAACCGTTGGCGACGGATACTCGGTGCGGATGATGTTTTTCACAGTCAGTCCTGGATCATTTCAATATGCTTTAATGAATGCCAATGAAGGTAAGCCGATCGAAGAAGTCAGTATAAATGACTCTGTCGATACACTGACCTTCATGGGATTTGATACCAAAGTGTCGGGGTACGAAGGACAAATGTTGATGCATTTTCAACGAAAAACTTCTACCGATAATTCTTCTCGGGAAGTCATCTCGGTGACTGAAGACCTCTGGTTTGCCCAACATCTGGGATTAGTCTTACTGGTCCAAAAATCCAACGGTGATCAAACTATGACTTGGGTGCTGGAATCTATACCCAGCTAAGTGAAATTACTGGTGTGCTTTGTAGTATTCGACTTGGGAAACGATGGTCCCCCTCCTTACCCGTTTCCCAAGTTTTTCTCTCTTTTCCATAAAAAAAACCCTTCAAGCTAGCCTGAAGGGTTACTCAAATTTTAAAACCCGTCATCTACCAACCTTTTAGCAGCTTTGAGGGCTGCCATCGCAGTTGGATAGTTGCTGGTCCGTTTATCTCGGCCACGATAGCTCACATCAGCATTGTAGTAAAACTGGTTACTGGCATGCGGCGTGATGGTGGTGGTAAAAAAGCCGACCTTCATCTTATGCCGGTGATACTGATTGACGACTATCGTGGCGCCTCTGTAGTGTTCTATCAAGTGACTCTCCTTTGAATTAAACACGACAAAATCTCACGACTTGCTCGCTACCATACCATGACTATCTATTTTTGACAATTTTAGTGGAGGAGTTTTTCCATCTCAGCCTCAATTTTGAGGGTGGCTTTTTTAGTTGGGCCGATCACTAAATAGGCGATTTTCTGTTGGGCTAACAAATTAGCTGAAGCTAAAATGACACCGCTTTTGGTGGTGTGATTGAAGAGTACTGGTCTGAGTTTGTCACGTAGTTCTGCAAAGCTAGCGATAGGTGAAGCTGGTGAGTTTGGCAAACTGTAGACATTGTTGGAAACTACAAATACCTCATCTAAAAATCCGTCGCCGATGACTGTTTTAATGGCATGATATACGTGAGTGCCACCAGTTTTGCGGACGTTTGATTCGGCCAAAAAAAGTTCACCGCTTTTAGATACCACACCATCAATATCGAAGTACCCAACATAGCCAGCTCGAGCATATGCCTGACCAACAAGTTGGCCGATGGCTTCCAGTTGCTTTACTAATTTTTTAGACAATGCCGATCGGTGGATTTCGACTCCTTTGAAGACTCCAGCGGCGGTGACTCTCATACCGCAAAAATACAAAGGGAGGACCATGCCGGCCGCATCGACCATCAGCTCGACGTTGGGATTTCCGCCACCCACAGTGCTATCGATGTCGACAAATTTTTCAATAATGGTAGGGAAAAGTGACCAATATTTTTCAGCTTGCAGTTTCTGAGTGATGCCCGCGATGAGCGCTGGTGGATCAGTGGGCATGCTGCCAGGTGGGATGATCATCACCCCAGCCCCAGAATGACCTTTGGTAGTTTTGATCACGACTCCCCCATATTTTTGATACATATGGCTAGCGATTTTGGCGGTTTCACGGATCCCAAAACTGATGTACCCGTGGCTCATATGAGGAAATGGTTTGTGGTGTGAAAGTTGTGAGATCAATTGACGGAAGCCCGATTTACTGCCAAAAAAATTTGGTGTCCAACTAGCAGACGGAGCGGGTGACTCAGGTAAACTGACTTGGACACCAGCGGCGATTAATCGTGAGACCAGTTCGTAAAATTGGGGACTGGCAGAGTAACTGGTGAGCTCTAAAGGGGTGGTTTTCCCGATGGTAAGTAATGTTTGGTAGCAATTTTTATCACTCAGGACATCCAAGCAGAGTTCGCCGGTGTGATGGGCTGGTACTAAAATCTGCAGATCTGAGAAGCCAAAAACTTTTTGACAATATTGGGCAAAATTGGGATCGATAGTCTGGGGGACGATTAGTATCCCGTGTGACCAGCTACTACAAGTCAAAATGTCGCGGTCAGATAAAAAAGCGTTTTCAGCAATTTCGTGGAGACGGTCAGCGGGTGACATTGAGCCAATAAATGACCACACATCTTCAGAGAGGTTTGAAAGATATACTTTCGTGGGTCCAGGCCCAGGATCATCAAGGCTTTTTTTTGACACAACTAAAAGATTCTATCAGACTTATTAGTTGAAGAATATATAAGTCTAGGCTATCTTGGTGGTATGCCAACTGTCTATGATGAGATTGCGGAACAATTATCAAAGCTAGAATGCTTGCCCGGTGTCCAAGCCGGTAATGATGGAAATACAGAGTATTTTATTTTTGGTGTTTAAGCACATCTGTTGGTAGTAAGTGGTTTTCATTGTGATGAAACTGA
>CAYQZC010000055.1:0-6372 GCA_964421945.1 uncultured Pseudomonadales bacterium | reverse complement strand
AACAAGGCGGCCGGAGTCCGCAACCACCACTCGGCTCTACCAAATTTAAGACTTACGTGTGTCAAAAGGTGTATCAAGGGAGGTTGAAAATCATCGACAATCTGTAGCTGTTGACTCAGAGGTCGGGCTGACTCGAGCGCTTGGGCTGCTTCATCAAGCCAAAATGAACCTGATAATAATGGAATCCGCAATCCCAAACTCAAGATCGTAATCGCCAGCAAAATCTTGGTCTCAGTTCCAAAAAATCTTGCCAGTTTTTTCATATCTCATACTATATACTATACTTTGCTCATGTCAGCTACAGTTTCCTTCCCATCTGTATTGATCACCGGCGCCGGTGGGTTTATCGGTTCACATTTGGCTACCTTTTTTGTTTCACAAGGATCACAGGTAGTCGGAGTCGACAACTTTATCACTGGCAATCGTGCTAACCTCGATGCTCTGCTTTCGAATGAAACTGAAACCGGTAGTTTTACCCTCATCAAAGCCAATGCCAGCGAATCCCCTGAAAACTATATGGTCAAAGGTTTCGTACCTGATTTAGTTTTGCATTTTGCTTCTCCAGCTAGCCCTCCACTTTATCAAAAGTATCCAGTTGACACCTATCTCGTTAACTCGATGGGTACCCACCAACTACTGAGTTGGCTAAAAAAAGTAAATCCTAAAGCCCAATTTTCATTTGCCAGCACTTCAGAAATCTACGGTGATCCTTTAGTACACCCTCAAACAGAATCTTACTGGGGCAACGTCAACCCAAATGGTATTCGTTCTTGTTACGATGAGGCTAAACGCTTTGGTGAAACGATTTGTGGAGTCCATTATCGTGACTTTGGGATGGATGTGCGCATCGTAAGGATTTTTAACACCTACGGTCCTCGCATGGATATTAATGATGGGCGAGTCATCCCAGATTTTGCTAAACAAATTCTCCAAAATAAACCCGTCCAAGTTTTTGGAGATGGTCAACAAACTCGTTCATACTGCTACATCGATGACCTTGTCAAAGCCATCACCACATTTGCGATGACACCAGGTGCAGCCGGCAAAACGATTAACATTGGAAATCCCGATGAGTACACAGTTCTTCAAACAGCTGAGCGGATATTCGAGGTTGCCAAAAAACTAGAGTTGACTACTTGGCCCAGGTTAGAAAGGGACTGGCAACCACTTCCGACTGATGACCCCACCAAACGTCGACCAGATATTTCACAAGCCCAAAAACTACTAACATGGCAACCGATGATTTCTTTTGAAGCTGGCCTCGAATCAACGCTCAACTACTTCACTTCAGTTATTAACCGTTGATTTTTTCAAACTAATTAGTTGGTAGATGTTACACGTCCCTAGACAACCTTCTTGGACCAACTTCGTTTCAAAATTTGACTGTAGTTGCTCATATCCAGACAAAATTGCTGGCTCATGTCCCAGGTAAGCATTAGTAATAAAAACTGATTGGCCGTCATTGATCCACTTGGCATAGGTATCTGAAAGAGCGGTGTAATCGATATCGGCTCCCCAAATCTCAGCTCGCTTTTCTGTCAATTTCTGGGATTGTGAAACAGGCACGATCCGATAGTCACCATCCTGATACAAATCAACATAGTATGGCAGTAAATTGCTGGCTAAAGCCCCAGGACCGTGTGTCTGAAAAAATTGATTAAAAACCAGAACTGCTTCGTACTGCCAGGCCGTGGAACGGCCAAGTATATTAGCAGCAACCAACTGTCGCCAAAGTACTTTTTGTGAAAGTACCATACTACCGCCTACTAGTATCAACGCCAAACCAAAACTCAAATACTGACGTGATTGCCATAGAGCAACTAAACTAATCGTTGCGATGATACACAGGAGTGGGATAGCCATGATCACGTACCTAGCGTCATGGACATAGAAAATACTAAAAACCGGCAACAAACTGATCAGCATGCCAGTGAGCACCAGGATTTGATTTCTAAATTGTTTTGATAATCGCCAACTCGATAATCCTGTTAAACAGGCTACCAATGCAACTCCAAAACCTGTAAGTGGAGACGTGTGCCACAAAAATTGTGTCGCCTGTCCAAACATGGTAGTGACATAAAATCGTAGATTGGGGATCACGTATGACCATGAGTAAAAAACAATATCAGAGCTTCCTGGTTTGTTAAATCTTCCAGGAGTTAGTCTATATAGTGGATTTTCACCATGCCAAGCAAACCATCCTAAGATAACGACTGCCGCTAAGCTGCCCAACAACACCAGTTTTGTTAACTCACGCCACTGCTTAGCAACCAACAACTGCAAACAAACGATCAACACACTCATGCCCGCAATTGATACATAAGCATACTTCGTCAGCATCAGTGCCAAAGCTGTCACCACTACACCCAGTATTTGAAGAGTATTTTTTTGCGGTTTCAGCACCAAGGCCAGATTTATCATAAACACCGGTAACGCAATGTTTTCTGCCATAGGCAAAGCAGGAAGATTAATAATGTATCCATGGGCTAAGTACAAAAGCATCCCACCCAGCTGCCAAACTGGACCGACACCTGCCATTTTGAGACACCACACCAATGCTACTAGTGCTACCAAGCCAAACAATACATTTGATAGGTACATCGAATCAGGACTTGGCCACACTACCATCAGAGGAACCAAACTCAAAGAATACCATGGTGGAACCGATGAAGGTAAAACTTGACCACGATACCTGAGCTGCCAACCATTACCAAGTACAGCCTGACGAGCTTGGCCAACATAAAAAAGTCCATCAGGATAAGGTTCAAAGTTTCTAAAAACATGTTTCTGGGTGAGAGCGGGAACGGTAACTAGTAACCACAAGGCCATCCCAATACCAAGTACATGCCTCGTGGAAAACGTGTGTTTAAGCTTCATGTTCGCTACTTAATTGATACTTTTTTCGATACATAAACCAAGCCATGACTATCGTTACTAAAAGTAACACCACTCTACTCATCAGCCGTGTCCAAGCTGCTGCTTCTAAACCATACATCGGCACAAAAAATCCATTACCTATCATGACTACTACTAATTGGATAAATCCTGTCGCAGAAAAGTACCAAGGTGCCTCAAAACTATAGAATAAGGCTTGCAATGGCACGATAGCGATCGTCAAAAAAGCCGCCGCCATCAAAATCACCAGTACCGCCCAAGCTGACACATATTCTGGTCCAACTGTGAGTTGGATCGCTAACTGTGCAAATGGGATAAATGCGATAAACCCTAACACAGCTAGCACCGAAATCAATAAAGCCTTCCCCACATAGCCTTTTATATCTGTTTTTAGCTGATATCGTGCCACTCTCGGGTACAAAACATTTCCAAGGCTGTATGCAAATAGCATCACAAACATAGCAATTTTTGAAACTCCACCAAATAGACCAGTCTCATAGGCTGAAAGATACCCACGCACAAAAAGTACATCTACATAGTCAGAAATACCCACCACCATTAACCCTAGGGCTGAGTGTTTCATAATACTCCAGGTCAACTTTTTTTCAGTGGCGAAATCAGACTTTAAAATCAATGTAGTATCCTGAGGAAAAAAACGTCGCCAAATCAAGGCTGGGATGAATGGCCCAACCGAATATAAAGCCAAAGCCACCGCAGCCGATTTTGTGTTATCAAAAAATAATGCTAGGGCAATGAACAACTTAGTACTCGATTGGATCAGGTTGATGACTACCGCCATCCAAAATCGATGAAGAGCTTGCAAATTGGTAAGCATGTGTTCATACAGTAGAACTCCCAAAAGTGCCACTAAACTAATAACTGTGATCAATCGATGAGGATAAATATTGAAAACATAGAGGTAGCCAATCGCTAAGACTGCTGCTGATATCAGCAGGTAAGCTTTGAGCTTTAGCCATAAGGTGTAACTGGTCAGTTTGTTTCTTGCCAGGATCGTCTTCAGCCGAGGAATATGTTGTAACAAGACTACATTAAGGCCCAATGAATTGATACTAATCAAAATCAAAATGAGTGAAAAACCTACACTAAACTCACCAAACTCTGAGGGTCCTAGCTTTCGAGAAATCAAAATCATGGCAATTCCAGAAAGTCCGGAAGCCACCGCATTTCCAAACACTGTATAGAGTGATTGGATGAGGCCTTGTGAGGTAGACAACTTCTGCAATTGCTTCAGCATACAATATGGTATAACACATCATAACCGAAAGATTCGGGGCACACTAGAGGAGTTATGCCAGTCACGTCATTATTTGATTTTTTTGCTCCGCACACCTTTTTTAATCTAGCTTTTTTTGTTCTTATCATTGCCAGTTTCGAAATAATTGGCAGCACCCTTGCTTCATTTCTTAAGTTTCCATCATTCCTGCGAGCTAGTCATTGGATTTTAGGCCTTGGTGCTTTTGTAACTATTTGGTTTGGCCTCCACTTTTGGTTACCTTTTTGGCCAAGTTATGTAGCAGTGACATTGACACTTTTGACCCTTGGCGCCTTTCCTTATTACTTCTCTCGGCGACTTTGGACTACTATACTGCCACTGACTCCCATGATCATCGTCACGGGGCTAGTACTTATTCCCTTCCTGAAACCCCTTTACTATCATACTGCGCTACCGCCCCGTATCTGGGATGAAATGGCCTATCATTTTTACTCACCTGCTCGGCTAGCCTCTGAAACCACCTGGAACTTTGCTTCAGATCATGAAAAAGGTTTTTCGTTTTATATGATGATGCCTCGTTGGCTCGATACCAGTTTCATCTTAGTTTTTGCTCTTTCCCAAACGTATGCTACAGCCCAGTTGCTACACGTGGCAATTGTTTTGACAGCTATGCTCGTAGGTGCTACTTTCATCAAAGAAAAAATAGGTTTACTGAGCAGCTTTAGCTTTATTTTCTTGTTTATCACACTCAATACTGAGCTCTTTCGCGCTGCAAGTACTGGATATGTAGATGCTGGAGCTGGAGCCTTACTGTTCATGGCTTTTTTGGCGACCATCCACGCTGGATTTAAACCCACCAGACACCATTGGTATGCTGCCGCGATCCTGAGTGGACTGAGTTTAGGTATTAAATACACTAATGTGGTATTGCTGATTTCAGTTTGGCTTGTTTCGATCATGATGACGTGGTTTTCGGCTCGCCCACTCATCCTCAATTTTTTGAAAAAACCAGCTATCAAAAAACTGCTTTTAAATATAGTTGTTTTAGCACTTTTAGGCATGGCTTCAGGGGGATATTGGTATGTCAAAAATGCTGTCATTTCTGGCAATCCGGTCTATCCATTTATTTTTGGCTGTGGAGGATGCATGGAAGAACACGCCTTAGATAATTGGGGATACTTGACATTATCGCCTGAAAATCAGGAGACCATCATCAAAACAGTTTTTTTTGGCGAACCAAAACTGTACACCTTAGTGCTGATTAGTTTTGCTTTGACACTATGGAGCAGTATCTACACCAAACACCGCAGTAAACTCTGGTTGGCGGTGACACTTTTGCTCACATTATGCTTTGAAGTACTCATCCATAATCGAGTAAGTTTATTCGCCATGAGATTCTTCTATCATTGGGTTTTTATAATCCCGCTGGCTTTGTCACTTCTCGTCACCTGGCCCAAAAAAATCTATTCACCGCGCTATCCCATCCTTTTTGCGGTGTATCTGTTATTTGCGAGTTTGGTCATCCTGGTAAGTAAACCGCTGATCCTTGACCAACGAAAAATCTTTACCAATATTCAACAAATCCACCCCGCTAGTCAGGCCTTTGCCCTGAAAAAAATCTCGATTCTGGAATGGGTAACTATGGCTTTCCCCCACACTGAGACGGTAGTAGATTGGTGTGGCCAGTCTGGACGCGAAGTGGTAAACCTCCATACGTTTGATCCAGAAATTATTTGGAACTACTATGGCCTAAGCAAGATATTTTTTGCTCACTGCACCCTCAAAATCTCGATTCCAGGGCCTATCGAGGCAGCACCTCAATCAGCCGAATCTTTTATTGAAAATCATCAAGGCGAGTACATCTGGTCGATCACCAATTGTATCCAACCACTACCTCAGTATCCTGAAAAAATTAAAAATGAGTATGCTACACTCAACCAAGCGATTATCTGCCGATCTGAAGTCGTAGCCCCCAACTTATATAGAATTGGGAAGTAATATGTGTGGAATTGCCGGATTTGTTAGTTCTAAACAATCAAATTTAAAACAAAGAAAAACTCGCCTTAACAGTGTTCTTAAGACACTCTATCACCGTGGTCCCGATAGCCAAGGAATTTTCGCTCATCAGGGTGTGACGATGGGTATGCGCAGGCTATCGATAATTGATGTCAGTGGTGGCGACCAACCATTCTGGAGCGAAGATAAGCATCGTGTAATTATCGGTAACGGTGAAATTTATAACC
>CAYQZC010000054.1:0-6404 GCA_964421945.1 uncultured Pseudomonadales bacterium | reverse complement strand
TACTTCTCGATGGGCTTGTTCTCCGCCTTTGATGATGACAATAACTTATACATCGGTGACCTTAATCGTTCGCGACTGTTGATCTATGAGCAACCATTTGGACCTGCTTCGGCACCGACCCCATCTCCAAGCCCCACCCCTTCACCAGCGGTGACCACCGGTACGATTGAGTTCCGCTACCCAACTGGTTTGATTTCTAACACCAAACCCACTTTCACTTTCCGCAAATCCACCGACACCACCAGTGGCGTCGGCAGCTACAACGTGACAGTGGATAGCGGCAAAAACAACAGTTTCTTCACCACCGGGATTCCAGCCAGCGGCAACGGGACAGCCGATTATGTTTGGAAAGATGACGACCGAGTCAAGATCGTCTATCGCAATGAACAGGACAATGATCCCAACAACGATGAAATCGACGTTTACTTCAAAGGCTTCGGCCACTATCCATTGGCTGAGGGTCGCCATCAGTGGTCAGTGGACATTATCAACACTTTGGGAGTCCTCATCAATCACAGTGTGGGCTTCCAGGTGGACACCACTCAGCCAACAGCCAGTAACATCACGCTCCTCAGCATTGGCAGTTTTACTCCAAATTCCGCCTTCGCTGTCAATCCTGGCAATCGCACCCCGATCATCACCGGCACAGTTGCAGATCTCTTCGTGGGTGGCCCTCACACCAACGCCAACCAAACCAGTGATACTTTTGACTTGACCAATGGCAAACCAAATCAGGTAGTCTTGATCATTGATCGATTGGTAAATGGGACCAGCCCAAGCGATCCATTTGCCAGCTACACCGAGCAAAGTCGCACTACTGCCACTTTATCAAACCAAGCTCTGGATAGCACTCAGGCCACGGCTCAATTTTCGGTCACACCTGCCATCTCACTCTTGGATGGTTGGTATCGACTGACATTGCAAGTGAGAGAAGAAGCTGGGAACATCCGAGAAATTGGCCCTGTCTATGTGCGCTATGATACGTTTGCCAGCTACTTTGGCCCCATCAGCTTGGGCGGGACCAGTATCACACCGGGGGAGAGTGGGGTGACTGATTCTGATACTGGAGCTGACGATACAAACCAAGATACAGACATTGACACAGCTACCGATTCGGCAGCCCTTGATACCACTAATGATCAAACCGCCACCGGTAGTTCGACTTCTGATAGTGACACAGCTGAAAAAACTCTCTTTAACCTTGACGTGGTCGGTATGGTCAGCAAGACTGGTGAAATCCTGGGCGCAGCCTGGCAAATCACCCGTGACACCATAGAGCCAACGGTACCATACCTACCCGGAGTGGTCACCACCGCCGCGGCAGCCACTACTGCCGTCACCACCGCAGCAGTCGCGATGGCGGTAGTCTCTAGCACCCAAACACCTTTCTCATGGAGTTTAGTGATCAATATTTTGGAAGCCTTGGGTTTGATTGCTCAGCGCAAGCCACGAGGTCTGGCTTTTGGCACCAAAGAGTTTGAACCGATACCTTTTGGGCTCATCACCTTGGTCCGGCAAAAATTGAGTCCCACCGATCCCGATATTCTCGAGACAGTAGTCACTGATGTACAAGGTATTTACCGTGGCGTCCATCTACCACCTGGCACATATACCATGGCCCTGGCTCATCAAAACTATCGTTTCCCGACTACTCAAAATCGTCCCAAATACCAGTCTATTCAAGATTTTTACCGAGGTGAACCGTTTGGGGTGAGCACTGCCAAATCTCAACAGTTTTTTGCTATCCCTGCTGATCCAACCTTGGTCACCAGCGCCAAGCTTGGCTTCAAGCAAGCTTGGCGCTGGCTGGCTACTCATTTGAAGTTTAGTAAACTAGTCATCCCGTTCATGGCCATTACCTTGATCTCCACTATCATCCATCCCTCTGTGATTAATCTGTTCCTCTGCTGTCTCTACTTGGTTTCATTCGCATTTCAATTGAGGACTTGGTTGGCTAAACCGGCTGTCAAAGGCACCATCAAAGACAGTGTTGGCAATCCAATTTCCGGAGCTATGGTCCGCCTGAATAATTTGGCTGCCAACGAACTCACCGCCATCGCGCTCACTGATGATAAAGGTCGCTACCAACTCTATGCTCCCAAGGGGGTATATCAGATCATGGTCTCCCGAGTAGGCTATGTACCCAAAGAGGATGGCCTAAGTGCCCAACACATCGATACCACCAATGGCCCCCAGACAATCGATCACACCTTGCGGACAGCTAGTTTAGTGTATGCTGAACTTGGCCTAGTTTAGATTGAATCCTTTTTTACACCTCATTGGGCAGCCAGACCGAGCGTGTCTTGACGTTTGAGCCAAAACGATCCAGAATGGGGGGAGTCTGTATGCTCGAAATGATTGACACCCCCACCACCTCTCCAAGCAATTTTAAAAAGAAGCGGACTGGTTTATCAGGCTTTTTAGTGATTTTAGTTGTGCTCCTGGTAGCAGGATTAGCTGTCACCGGATATTTGTACTACACCACTCGCACAGAACTGATGCGCTTGACCCAACCCAGTGGCCAAGAAGAATTGGCTAAGCGTGAAGTCAAAGCCGTAGTAGATAAGCTCGGCAAACTTACCATTTTGCCTGAAGAAGAACCCGTGGTAGCTACCATTGTCGACTCTGATTTTTTGGCCACCCAATCAGCCTTTTATCAAAAAGCTGAAAACGGTGATAAGCTGGTGGTGTATCCTCAAGCTCAAAAAGCCTATATCTTCAGCCCTGGCCGCAACATCATCGTCAACGCCGGACCGCTGGTGCTCGATCAAAACGAGCAACCACCTCAAGGCACCCAAACCGAAGTAACTGAAGAAGCTGCTGCCGCCTCACCAAGCCCTCGAGCTGTGGCATCACCTTCACCTTCGGCTGAGTCAGATTTATAAACACATTCATTTTTTATCGAAAAAACCATAAAAAACCCCCGTTCCAAAGTGGAAAGGGGGTTAAGTTAGATGCCCTAGGGCATAGTGCTGCCTAGACCACAATTGTCCCCAGTTGGATACAATCTTTGGCCCCATGAACAGCTTTATCCTGACGAGCAGTCACGATCACATCAGCCAATTGATGACTGACATATTGGACGGTGACTCGCATCATCCAGTTGTCCGCAGTACAGAGCTGGGGAGCGCCATTGCTCTCTGCTTCGTACCACGAAAAAGTCTGAGGTTGGTTTTCCACCTCTTCTTGCAAAATCCAGTTGAGCTTAGTAGCTCCGGCTTCTTGCAAGACTCTATCAAAATCACTTCCGTCCGAAAACACTGTCCCTTTCATCCCACTGGAGATCGACTCTTTGAGAACATATCTCTTCTGGGAAACGAGCTCTCTTACCTGACTGACACTGGTAGCAATTTGTCCCACCAAATAGGTTTCGGGAATATAGCTGCGGACCAGATCCAGTGACCGAGATTTGATGAAAGCCCTGAGCATCGACTCAAGTGTTTCGTCTTGACCATCATTTCGTAACACTGCCAACACCCCCTTTGACCCTAGAAATGGTTTGGGAGGAATGACAAACTTCACGTCGCCGCGCAGGTACGCATTGACGACATGGTCATAGAGATAGGGCCGATGAAACAAAAACGGCAAATCCAACAGCACTCCCTCTTCAACCAGTTGGTGATTGGTCATTTCTTCAGGAAGTAACTGGAGGACCCCTCCTTCTGCGGCAAATTCTTGCCTGGCGATTTCAAACTCAGGTACATAGAATCGCTCTTGATCTGCATAAAACAGCTTTAGTCGATCGCCACCTTGACGCGCGACTTCAGCCACCAGCAGCTTGACCACCCCGGGTAGAGCCTCAGCATCAGGATAGAGTGCCGATCGCACTCGTTTCCCAAGGGTAGAGTAGCCCACACCGTGTTTGTTGTGGCCATCGATTTCGGCAATTTTGAAACTTCCGGCTTGATCGACCATCAAGTCGACCTTGAGTAAGCGCGGAATATGCTTTACTTGTTGCCCTTGCAAATCCTGGTAGATTTTGGGAACACCAGTCGAAAAAACTTTGCGCAGGATGTTCCACATGCCCGAGTAATTTAGCTCGCGGTCATATGCGATCACTGCTAGCTGTGACAAACCGAGTAAGCAGTCGCGGAGCGCCAATCCCAACTCCTGCAGCTCAATTTTTTGAGCCACAGATAGCTGGTAAACGCTGGGAGAAAGTCGAAAGGCATGAGAGTCGCGGCGAGTGCCCGTCCAAATGCCAGATGCCTCGATAACAGACACCAATTCTTGATACATGGCGAAAACCTCTTTCTGATTGTTAAAGAACGGATAGGTGTAGCTTTTTTGGGTTTGGAGCTACTGGCTGTTTTCCTCATCATGTTCTGGATTTTTGAGAAACACAGGCACCAGCCCCACTGCCACGTGGGGTGATAATAAAAATGCCAGAAACTAAAAAATCGTTTATTGTTCATAAGTGGCAATAATTTCCAGTACTTTCGTAATGCTAGTAGCTCGGTGTGCCGGTCTGATTTTGCCTGCCGCAGCAGAAAAAGGTCCATTCGGAAGGTGAATGGTGATGTATCCAAGTTTTATGCCAATCCGGATTTCATCTTCCAGCCGATCACCGATCACGATCACCTTTTGATCGGTGTTGCCAACCAATTCCTGAAAAATAGCAGCTGATTTGCGCTCCACAAACTTCACTTCGGTAAAGTAGGGTCTGAGATCCGCGATCGCAGCCGAGTCTTTTCGCTCTGGTTTGTCCAAGGTGATCAAAAACAAAGCGTGTCGAGCCGAAAGCGTTTTCAACACCCGAAAAACTCCTGGGTACAGGTCACCTGTATCAGGATTAAAAAGGGTGCGGTTGTAATCAAAAAGTATTTTCATAGGTGTCATTTTTTGGTTTCGGTCATAAAAAAAACTGGACCTTGTGAGGGGTACCAGTTCTTGTCGTTTTATTTATTTTTTTTGTTACGCAAAAACAACTGGCACCGCCGCGGCGAACCAGTGATAAAAAGTTGCGATGGTCATCGTACTACTTCGAACCATGCGATGAGGATATCACATTGTCAAAAAAAATGCAAAAAAAAGCGCAGTCCGTAAACTGCGCTTTGGGGTTGTTGGGACACAAACCAAATCCTATCGGAAGGGTGGTGGCTGCAACTTGTTGATGGTTTTTAGCAAACCATCCCGGACCAACGATGACACCTTGTTGTCATTTGCCACAATGCGGAGAAGTTTTGCCACCATCTCCTCACCAATCTTCGAGGTCGGATCAGCTGTTTCCTTCACTGCCAGAGTTGCAGCCTTAATAGTTTCGTATATGACGATATCTGAATCGCTGCCACGAAACTTTTCAACCGCATCGTAAACCTTTTGCAAATCTGACGATTGCGCCATGAGTTTTTCCCCTTTACATGGCTAAAAAACTGATTTTAGTGTACTCTTCATTATACCACTAAAATAAGCCAAATGCAAATATTATAGGATCAAAATAGGGGGTGGCACGAAATTTGTGCAAGCCTGGAGTCAGAAGTTGATCACTACTTTTGGCACTTTGCTTTACTGTAAAGAAATGCGAAAAAAGTACCATCAATATTCTGGCAGCAAAAACAGCTAAAAAGCGCTATCTATCAAGGTTTTTTCTCGATTTTATTTAGCATTATCATGGTGTCCACAGCCTTACCGGAAACAATTTCTGGTTTGCCATCTGGGTCACCATCCACCGAAACTCTGACAGTCCGCGCGTCAACTTTCTCGATCAGCAAGGTTTGTCCCTTATTGAGCAATAAATTTCCCCACCGAAAAAAATCGATCACAATATATTTTTCCATAGGCTCTAGTATAGACGTTAAAAATGTGTGAGTCAGGTGGGACTCGAACCCACGACATTCTGCTTAAGAGGCAGACGCTCTAACCGACTGAGCTACTGACCCACGACGTTTCACTCGAGATATTTTACCTGGAGTCACTTCAAAAAGGAACCCCCCGGTCAAAAAAGCGCCCCACTGTTTCCAATGGGGCTTTTTGCCCTTA
Source organism: uncultured Pseudomonadales bacterium (assembly GCA_964421945.1). GTDB lineage: Bacteria > Patescibacteriota > Microgenomatia > UBA1400 > PJMF01 > BOKX01. Next base: position 425 of record CAYQZC010000054.1, on the reverse strand, counting down.
CTAGTCACATACTATCAAGGTATTGAGATAGTACCCGGGCATATACCATTCGATCTGATCGTCACCACTCAAAATGGTACTCACTTGGAGTTGCGCCCAACGGCGGCCATCTTTGGTTTCGGCCTCAGCAATCACGAAGACTTTACCGGCATTGCGGCTGATCGACATCGAGTTCACCACATTGGTTGAACCGAGTACCACCCCGACCGCAAAAGCCTTGTCCTTGACCACATTGCGAGCGCAAGGTGTCTCAAACACTGCTCTCTCAGCAAAAGTGGGGACGTTGCTCGGTTTGCTGTGATACCAAGGTGGGTCAGGTTCGTAGGTAGCTTTGCCGACCCTCAAGCCCACCGAAAATGCAAATGCAATCATTACTAGAAACACAAACAATGTGCTGCAGCCATCCATGCTGCTGTGGCTTCGAT
>CAYQZC010000053.1:0-6515 GCA_964421945.1 uncultured Pseudomonadales bacterium | reverse complement strand
GTAGTGGCTGACCAAGTGGTGATCGATTATTTGCGCGAGTCGGCAGCCACCTATATTTACTCCAACTCTATTTCCCCAGGCACAGCCGGAGCGGCTTTGGCCGCGGTGAAGTTGGTTGATTCAGCTGAAGGTAAAAAATTACTAGAAAATTCGCAACAATTAGTTACCCAATTAAAACAAGAAATGATGGCAGCTGGTTTTTCATTTGCGGCTGAATCTACGCATCCCATTCAACCATTATTAGTGGGTGATCCAGCTAAAACCAAACTTTTGAAAGAAGCCTTATTTGAGGCTGGGGTGTTGGTGACGAGCATTAATTATCCGGTGGTGCCCAAAGGTAGGGACGAAATCCGGATCCAAATTTGTGCCACGCACACCGCCGCGGATGTGACGACGTTTGTGAAAGCTTGCCAAGAAGCCGGAAACAAGATTGGCTTGTTGTAGTATCGAATGTACCAGGGGAGAGATTCGAACTCTCGACCTTGGGTTTATGAATCCCATGCTCTAACCAGCTGAGCTACCCTGGCCTGGGTTTTTGGCCACGGTCTCGGTGTGGCCAAGGCACGATTATAGCAAAACTTTGACCTTTCGTGCATGGGGGATTATAATACGGGTCTGACTTAACATCGCGCGGGGTAGTGTACGGTGCACGTGAGGCTCATAATCTCACAGGCCGGGTCCGACTCCCGGCCCCGCAACAATAGAAAAAAGAGTCCTTTCGGGGGCTCTTTTTTTACAACTCAGTACCAGGTACCATACAAACACTACCTATGCGAATTTGGAGCATTCATCCCAGCTATTTAGATACCAAAGGTCTTTTGGCGGTTTGGCGTGAAGGTTTATTGGCGCTCAAGGTTTTGCAGGGCCAAACCAAAGGGTACACCCAGCATCCGCAGTTACTGCGGTTTAAACAACATCCGCAACCAATCGTCGCGATCACTGCTTACCTCCACACCGTTGTCGATGAGGCAGAACGGCGAAATTTCTCCTTTAAAAGAGAAAAGTTAGAGGCGCGTGTTTTGGTGGCTCCGATCACACTCACCACTGGCCAACTAGCTTATGAAACTAAACATCTTAAAACTAAGCTGTTGGCTCGGGATTTGAAACGGCACCAGATGTACAGTGAGAATGACTGCTTTGAGGCTCATCCACTTTTTAAAGTTATCCCCGGTGACATAGAGACATGGGAAAAGTCTGTGATAGCATGAAACCCATGTGGTTTGTTTATGTTTTGCTCTGCGTCGATGGTAGTTTTTATACGGGTATTACTACTGATGTAGAGATGAGATTTCAGTCACATGTATCAGGAAAAGGTGCAAAGTACACCCGATCTCACCCACCAATCAAGATTTTGCATCAAGAATCATTCCCATCAAAATCAGCTGCTGCACAGCGAGAATGCCAAATAAAATCCTGGACGAAACAAGAAAAAATCCAGAAACTGGATCTATGAGTTGCTGCTCTAGACCTACCACCCAACTTCTTTTTTCCAAGCCTGCCAAGGGGTAAGGCTCGGCTCAGGGGTAGGGCTGGGGCGAGTTACTTCCAGAGGTGGCAACTGGACCACATACTCACCCGACTTTTGGAGGAGTAACTCGTCTCTGATGATTTTTTCCTGAGCCGCTGAAGTACTGGCTACCGCTACTTGGTTTTGAAGTTTCAAAACCTCACTTGCCATTTTCTGGTTTTCTTGATCTAATACCACCACTTGTTCAGCAGAGGATTGAGCCCGTTTCACCGTGCCCCACAGAGAGACCAGTAGTAGCCCTGCTCCCACCACGACGAGAATCATAGTTAAAGGCGATGCAAGTAAACGAAGCATTGCAAAAAGTCCTTAATTGTGATATTATAAGATCTTACTTACTGCCTAGTAGTACAAAGTTGAATGTTAAGGTAACTATACCGCATTGAAAGTTAGGTATGTCGATGAGTTTAAGAGAAGCACATAAATCGTTTACTGAGGGCTTACGCCAAACTGGCAAGTCTCCAGCTACGGTGTTGGCATACGGTAAAGACGTAGAGCAATTGGTGGATTTTTTGACCAAACAAGGCAAATTAGAGGCCAAGGTAGTAAGTTCTGAGGACATTGATGAGTTTAAAGAGTTATTGAAAAAACAACGCTACACCAGCAAATCTATTTCTCGAAAAATCAACTCCATCAAAGCTTTTTTCCGCTATTTAGTAAATGAATCAGTGATTTTTGAGAATCCTGCTGAAGTGATTATTCATCCTAAGTTTGATTCTGCTCCTCCTCGCATTTTATCCAAAATCGAGTATCGCGCTCTGCGTGATGCTTGCCGAGGTGATGCCCGGATGTCAGCTATCGTGGAAGTACTCCTCCAAACTGGTATGCGGATCAGTGAGTTAGCTGCTATGCAGTTGACTGACTTAGATTTAGATCGCAATGTGATCTACATCCAAGCTCAAAATTCTCGAACCGCTCGCAAGGTGCCTATTAATGCAGCCGCTAAAACTTCATTACAAGTTTACATGCAGATTCGCCCTCGAGCCCGTGAGAAAACTGTCTTTTTGACTAAAACATGCCGACCATTCTTAGTTCGTAACATTCGGACCGCGATCGATCGCTACTTCCGTTTGGCTGGGATTAAGGATGCTAAAGTCAACGATTTGCGCCATACCTTCATCGTGGAACAGCTTCGCGCTGGGACACCTTTAGTGTATGTGTCTCAATTAGTTGGTCACAAACGCATTACTACGACTGAAAAATATTTGAAATTAATCGAAGCTCCAGACATGAACCCAAGTGTTCAAATCGAAGAGCTCTAATCAATTTAGAAATCTAAGTAAAAGAGAAAAACTCCCCGAGCTGGGAGTTTTTTTCTGGGTTGAACAGGTTACAATACAAAAGTACTATGTCAGATCGCAAACGCATTGTTTCTGGAATTACGCCGAGTGGGAGCAGTCTCCACATTGGTAATTATTTTGGTGCTGTTAAGCCCCAGCTCGAGCTTCAAAATCAAGCCGAGTATCAGACCTTTTATTTTGTGGCCGATCTCCATGCTCTGACTACTATTCAAGATAAAAAACAACTTGAAGAAAATATTGTTGGAGTGGTGTTGGATTATCTGAGCCTGGGTCTTGATCCATCCAAAGCCATTTTTTTCCGTCAATCTGATGTCCCAGCCCATTCAAAGCTAGCTATCGTACTGGCCAATTTTATTTCGTATGGTCAGATGAAACGGATGCATGCTTTCAAAGATAAACTCCAAAAAGGCAGCGATGTGGAAAGCATCAATATGGGGTTATTTAATTATCCGATTTTGATGGCGGCTGATATTTTGGCTTACAAACCATTTGGAGTCCCGGTTGGTGAGGATCAACGTCAACACATCGAGTTGACTCGTGATATTGCCGAACGATTTAATGCTCAGCTAGGGCGCGAAGTGTTCCCATTGCCAGAGCCATTGATTTCAAAAACTCTCGGAAGAGTAGTTGGCACTGACGGTCAGCGAAAAATGAGCAAATCACTGGGGAATATCGTTGGCATTTTTGATGATGAGGCCACCATCAAACAGCAAATCCGGAGTTGTTACACCGATCCCAAGCGATTGAAGGCTACCGATCCAGGTCAAATCGAAGGCAATACCGTTTTCGAGTACCACGATCTGATCAACGACGACGCTGCTGAAGTAGCTGAGCTCAAACAGCGCTACCAAGCAGGAAAAGTAGGAGATGTCGAGGTAAAGGACCGATTATTCGAGGCACATCAACGCTTATTTGGTCCAGCTCGAGCACGACGACAAGAATTGGCAGCCGATATGGATCAAGTCCGAGCGATCTTAGCCGATGGCGCCGAGCGCGCCCAAGCTACGGCAGAGGAAACACTTTCAGAAGTATACCAATCACTCGGCATTCACAACACATTAAATAATCGATAATTACAATACAAAGTAGTCTAAACGATTTGAGGTAGCCTATGAAACCAACCATTCACTATCCAGATTTTGAAAAACTCGAACTCCGCGTCGGAGTGGTAGTAGCCGCCAACGCTCCAGATTGGAGTGAGAAATTACTCGAGTTTGAAGTGGATTTTGGCACCGAAATCGGAGTCAAAACAATTCTTTCGGGCGTCAAAGCTTGGTATCAACCTGAAGAATTTTTAGGTAAAAAATTTGTTTTTGTGATAAATTTAGCTGAACGAAAAATGGGCGAAGGTGTGAGTCAAGGCATGATGCTGATGACTGACAACGGTGAACGGCCTTTTTTGATTCCTCTCAGTGATGAGCACCAAGCCGGGTGGGTGATCCGCTAACTCCCGTGCTAGAATACCAGAACGAAAACTATGCCAACTAAAAAAACCACTTCCACATCGAGTGCTTCTCAACAATCGTCGCCCTCATCACGTGACGACCAGAAAAATAAAGACTACAAACGATTCGAAATCCGGATAAACCCACAAAAAATGATGGGTAAAGGTTTGCTCTATGTTTTGATTGGGGTGCTGTTTTTGCCCTTTTTGTTTTCTATTTTGACTGGCTCAGGTTCAAACCAAATTTCCTTGAGTGAAATGGTAACCGATATCAGAGCTGAAAAAGTGGAGAAAATCGAAGTGGCTGGATCACAGCTCAAGGTCTGGTATAAGGATCGGACCCAAAAAACAGCTCGTAAAGAAGATGGCCAAGAATTGGCAACGATCTTGCGAAATGCTGAGATCGATGTTTCTCAGATAAACGTCACCGTCAAAAACTTATCTGCCGCAGAAATTGGTTTCCAAGTTTTGGTAAATGTGTTGCCTATTGGTTTGATGTTGATTTTCTTCTTTTTGATTTTCCGTCAAGCCAGAGGTGGCCAGGACGGCATCATGGGAATTGGTCGCAGTCGGGCTAAAGTGTTCCTTAAAGGCAAACAAGACGTCAAGTTTAAAGATGTCGGTGGCATGAATGAAGCCAAAAAAGAATTGGAAGAAATTGTTGATTTTCTCAAGCAACCAAAGAAATATACCAAGCTGGGTGCCCGGACCCCTAAAGGTGTCCTTTTAGTCGGGCCATCAGGTACTGGTAAAACATTGTTAGCGCGAGCTGTGGCGGGTGAAGCTAACGTCCAATTTTTATCGATTGCTGGTTCTGAATTTATGGAAATGCTGGTAGGTGTGGGCGCTTCACGGGTGCGCGACTTATTTGCCACTGCTAAAAAGCTTGCTCCAGCCATCATTTTCATTGATGAAATCGATGCAATTGGCCGAGTGCGTGGTCATGGTAGTTTTGGTGGTCATGATGAACGCGAACAAACTTTAAACCAGATCTTAGTGGAGATGGACGGTTTTACTCAAAACGATAACGTTATCGTCATGGCAGCCACCAACCGTGGGGACATGCTAGATCCTGCTTTAGTGCGCCCCGGCCGTTTTGACCGTCGGGTGACGGTGAGTTTGCCAGATCTTGATGAGCGCAAATTTATTTTGAGCATCCACGCCCGGACCAAACCATTTGCTGCTGAGCTTGATTGGGATCGAGTAGCCCGTCGGACTGTGGGTTTCTCAGGTGCTGATCTTGAAAATATGTTAAACGAGGCTGCTATTGCAGTAGCTCGAGAAGCTCGGACTGAGATCACTATGGCTGATATCGAAGAGGCCTCGCTCAAAGTCAAGTTGGGTCCAAGTAAAAAACGACTTCATGATGAGCTTGAGCGCAAAATGACTGCTTTCCACGAAGCCGGACATGCGGTGATTGCTCACGTTTCGCCATATGCTGATCCTGTGCATCGGATTTCGATCGTTTCTCGCGGCCAAGCTTTAGGTTTCACTTTGACTCCTCCAGAAAAAGATAAAGTCCAGACCACCAAATCTGAACTGATCGATGAGATCGCGGTGTTATTAGGTGGTCGAGCGGCTGAACAGCTGGTTTTCAATGAACTGACTGCTGGAGCTAGCTCTGACATTGAACGCGCTACCCGGATTGCTCGGGCTATGGTAGTTGATTTTGGGATGAGTAAATTAGGTCCGATGAATTTTGGACCTCAATATGAAACCAACTACAGTCGGAGTTGGGGTGAACCATCAAAGATTTCTGATCGGGTCCAAGAACAAGTCGATGATGAAGTCGCAGCTTTTATTGCACAAGGTGAAAAACGTGCAATGCAGTTGCTGCAAAAATACCGTACCCAACTTGACAAAGTCTCTGCTAAACTGTTAGAAGTTGAGACGTTGGATGCTGATGATTTTATAAAAGTCATGGACATCCCCAAAGCTAAACCCGTCTCAGCATAACCAGATGCGTTTACTGCCGTATTTACATAAACGACTCCTCAAACAGCGTCGATTCCGACAGACGATCGTGGCGGCGATTTTGCTGGCTCTGATCATTGGCTGGCTGATAGTTCCCATCGAAAAAAACCATCCGAATAGTTCGATCCGGACTACCAGTGATGGTCTGTGGTGGGCCATGCAAACTTTGACAACTGTGGGGTATGGTGATGTGACACCGGTGACTGATGTTGGGCGGTTATTGGGTGTGGTGATGGTGCTATTGGGGGCGGTGATGTTTGGAGTAGTGATC
>CAYQZC010000052.1:0-6603 GCA_964421945.1 uncultured Pseudomonadales bacterium | reverse complement strand
CGCCAGCAGTCCGATCCCTTACATCCCCGGCATGGAAAAGCCAGAGCCTGAAGAAACCATCATGGAATGGATGGCACCCAGTCGACCTTTTAAACCTCGTACCCGTCAATACTATGTCACCATCGCCATTTTGGTGGCACTGATCTCGCTAATTCTCTTTTTTGCTGGTCAGATGATTCCCATCGCCGTGGTTTTTTCAGTCGGTTTTTTGGCCTACATCCTAGCCAGCGTACCTCCTGATATGGTCCGCATCAGACTCACTACCTATGGAGTCAGATTTGAAAAACAAATCTATTACTGGGATCAGCTAGGACGATTTTGGATTGACGAAAAATATGGCCAAAAACTGGTAAATATCGAAACGTTCCAGTTCCCCTACCGTTTGACACTCCTTCTGGGCGAGAATCCACCAGAAGATCTTGAGAGTTTGCTCAATGAAGTTTTATTTGCCCAAAAACCAGAGCCGACCATCCTCGAACGAGCTGCTGAATGGTTGCAAAAGCACGTTCCCTTAGAATTAGAATAAATCCTCAGTCCACCTTTACATCTGGAGCTTGGCATCTTACAATACCAATACTTGCACTCGTAGCTCAGTTGGATAGAGCATCAGTTTGCGGAACTGAGGGTCGTGCGTTCGAATCGCGCCGAGTGCACATTTTTCCCCACCCTCATGAAGCTAATTCAAACGCAGCCTTTTAGAGGCCTTGGCGAATCAATGCCAAGAGTTCATCCCGCTTTTCTTCCATCAGTTCTTTGGTAGTTGCCTCCAGGTTTAAACGCGTCAGAGGCTCGGTGTTGGATGCCCGGACATTAAAGTGCCAGTCTCCCATCTCCATGGTGACACCGTCAATCCTGATGATTTCTTTGGCTTGTGGGCCATATTTCTCTTCTATTCGAGCAAAGACAGCTTTAGAATCTGCCCCTTTAGTGTTTATCTCACCAGAAATAAAGTACTTGCTCTCATATTCGTCGAGCATGGTAGCCAGAGTTTTATCAGAATGTGAAACCAAATCCATCAAGTAGAGCATGGGTGCCACTCCACTATCGCAGTAATAAAAATCCGCAAAATAATAGTGCCCCGTGACTTCACCACCAAAAACAGCGTGTTCATCACTCATTCTCTTCTTGATATAGGCGTGACCCACTCGGTTATAAAGTGCCTTACCACCTGCCGCGCTGATGACGTCGGGAACTGCATGAGATGCCCTGATGTCATAGACCACTGTCGCACCTGGTTTCTTTTGTAAGAAATAGTAAGACAAAATCGCAGTCATGAAATCACCAGAGACAAACCTACCGGTACTATCGACACAGAAAAAGCGATCACCATCTGGATCAAATGCAAAACCCAAATCAGCACCTTCCTGTGGGACTCGCTGCATCAGTTCACGACGATTTTCTTCAAGTAAAGGATCTCCACCGTGATTAGGAAAAGTACCATCTGGTTCGAAGTACATCGGGACCAATGTCACTTGAGGGATGGCTTTAAATAGTTCGATCAATGATGGGCCAACCATACCATTGGCAGTATCACAAAGGATCTTCATCGGCTTAAATGAAGTAACATCCACCAGAGACAACATTTTCTCGATGAAACCCTGCATCGGGCTCCAAGTTTCGACGACGCCTTGTTGGGCTGCTGGAGCTGGAAAATCATCTGTCTCGATCACTTTGCGAATGTCTTGGATGCCTTCATCGCCAGAAAGCAAATAAGGGATTTGGCGCACCATTTTAAACCCGTTGTATTCTTTGGGATTATGACTGGCAGTAATCATGATACCTGGGACATTTTTGGCTGAACAAGCAAAATAATACATATCGGTGGAAACCATGCCGATATCAATCACATTCACACCGACCTCACCCAAACCCTGAATCAGATTTTTGTGTAAACTGGGACTCGAAACCCGAGCATCTCTACCGACTACTACCGTGGTCGGAGAAATGACTTTAGCAAACCCTTTGGCGACCGCCACAGCTGTTTCATCGAAAAGCTGTTGACCATAGACACCACGGATGTCATAGGATTTAAAGATGGTTGGATCAACTTGCATAACTCTCCTTATAACTTTCATATCTCTTGATTCAAATCTTGCTGAAATACATCATACCGAATCGGCACTGAATGACAAGTAAAACTTTGTGCTACAGATGTCAGGTCGGTGTCTGAAATAATATCCTAGAAAAATTGACTATAAGATTATTCCTGATACAATCAGCTAGTTGATTTAACAAACCAAAAAGGCTAGTGAAAGAGTCGCTACATGTCAGAGGAAACTCAAAATGTGTTCCTTGTCAGAAAACGAGTCCACGACGTAAGAACTAATAATAGTGAATATCGGATCTTGCCAATGACGATCAGAGCGGGATCACTCGATGAGGCTCACAAAAAACTCAAATCTCATCTAGAATCTAGTCCGCATCATAAAATCATTGAAACAGAATTTAGATCCGGACATAAGTGTTTGGAAGTTATTTCACTACCTAGGGCCTCGGGTATTAAACCCCAGGAGTATGTTTACTACACCGTTATCAACACAAGTGAAATAACTCAAATCAACTAACCCATCGAACCCACTACACTGTTGGTGGGTTTTTTTTTGCTTCCAGTGTACAATTGCTCCACCAGGAGAGGTGCCGGAGCGGCTGAACGGCCAGGTCTCGAAAACCTTGGGGGCTGCAAAGTCCACGCGGGTTCGAATCCCGCCTTCTCCGCCAGAACTAACTGTGTTTCTGCCGCTTCAAGTAAGCAAACCCCACAATCGCCGCTATGATTACAAATAGCACCAGCTGGCCTACCGACTCAAAATTTTCAAAATCTGCAGTTATTTGCTTATAGTTGCTAAAACCAGAAAAACCTAAATACAGATATAAAAGGTTTCTGACAAAAGTCCCCAACAAGGTCGAAGTGAGATACGTTTTGATATTGATTTTGATGACTCCACAAGCCAAAGAAACTGGAGCACTAGGGATGATCGGTAGCGCCCGAGCTAAAAAGAGAAACACATTATCTTGCCAGCCACCATTCAATCGATTACCAATGCCTTCAATCTGTTTATGTGACACCCCTAACAATTTGCCCCACTTACCGATCACAACATCTTCCAAGCGATCAGCGATGACATAGAAAAACCAACTCCCGATGGTCTTACCTACAGCTCCGATCAGGGCAAGAAGTAAAAGAGCTTGCCAAGGATGATTTTGAGCATGTGCTATCGAACCAGCTAACACCATCACGAAAGGTGAAGGAATGGGGGCAATTATTTCTTCGGCTACACTACCGACTCCCACGAAAACTTCAAGGGGCACCGTGTTGGCCAAGTCGGTCAAGGTGGTGGTGATTTGGTCGATAAGGAGCATCAGAGCACTAATAATACCTGAAAGCCACCATGTTTTTCAATTGCATTTAATCAGATGAATCCGTACTATGGTACATACTACTTAATTGGAGAAAAAAATATGTCACTAAATTATGGCGCTATCCTGCTCGCCACCATTCTACAGTTTATCGTTGGTGCAGCCTGGTACACTTTTTTTGGCAAAATCTGGGGTCAAATCCATGGATTTGATACATTACCCAAAGCTGTCCAACAAAAAATGATGAAAGAAATGGGGCCAATGTATGGCGTCCAATTTTTAGTTACCTTAGTCACTGCCTTTGTATTTGCTTTGTTCTTAGCCGCTTTACCTCAGGACTGGAACGCTTATGGCATGGCTGGTTTCTTCTGGATCGGTTTCGTGGTCCCCACCCAAATCAGTGGAGTCATTTTTGGAGGTACTGAAAATAAATGGGTGGTGAAAAAGATTGCTATCCAAGCCGGAGCTTCACTGCTCTGTCTGCAAGTGGCAGCTGCCGTGCTTTTTGCCCTGAGATAGAATCATTACAAATATGCTCAAGTGCCAATTTGAAAACCAACAACCGGCATCGCTCCGCCATGTCACTGTCCATGCATTAGTCGTCAAAGATCATCGAGTGCTACTGGTCAGGAGAGCTCCACATCTTACCAACGGAAACTTACTTTGTTTTCCAGGCGGCTTCGTCGATCGTGATGAAACTATTGAGGAGGCAGCCCTACGTGAACTCAAGGAAGAAACCGGCTATGACGGTACCGTGAATTTTCTCTTTTCAATTTGTGATAACCCCAACCGTCGGGCCGAAGACAGACAAAATGTGGCTTTTACCTTTGTAGTCGAACTGGGTGAAAAAACTGGTGATCCCGATAAAGAGTCAACTGAAACAGCTTGGTTTGACCTCGATCGGCTACCACCTGTTGATGAAATGGCCTTTGACCATTTGGCCCATCTTCAACTTTACAAAGACTACCTAGAATCACCAGCAAGTGTTGAGTTGCCTGTCTTCATTCATCAGTGATCAGAGTTTTGCCAGTCATCGCGGTCGGTATTTCCAAACCTAACAGCTCTAAAACAGTCGGGGCTACATCCTTGAGGCCTCGATCACCCGATCGAAATGTGGGGTGATAGGTGCGATGCACCACTAAACATGGCACTGGATTAAGAGTGTGAGCGGTGTGAGGTTGCTTAGTTTCCGGATCAACCATCGTTTCGGCATTACCATGATCAGCAATGATCACCAATGCTCCATCAGCTGCTAACACAGCTTCCGTCAACCGCTTAAGCTCACGATCGACTGTTTCTATAGCCGTGATGATAGCTGGCTCATTGGCAGTGTGACCTACCATGTCTGGATTGGCAAAATTGATAAACATGTAATCGACTGAGCCAACTCTTTTGATGGCCTCATCACAAATTTCTTTGGCTCTCATTTCGGGAGCTTCATCATGGGTTTTGACATCCTTGCGACTGGGGACCAAGACATCTTCTTCGCCCGGATAAGCTTCTTCACGACCGCCATTAATGTAATAAGTGGCATGCGGAAATTTTTCTGTCTCTGCTAAATGAGCTTGTTTGAGACCGGCGTCAGAAATAACTTCGGCTAGTGGTTTTTGGACAGTCTCTGGAGCATACATTACCAAGGCCTCGATACCTGCTCCATACTTCGTCATCGTCACAAAACATAGATTTTTATCTTCTTTACTTTCACAAATCCGCTGTGATAACTGACGCGTCCGATCTTTTCTAAAATTGGTAAAGACGATGCCATCGCCACTTTGGACTTGCATCACTTTACCCTCGGCATTTTTAAACACCATGGGCTCAAAATGTTCGTCGTAAAGTTCTTGATGATAACGCTCTTGGACAATTTGAGAGGGCTGAATACTGGTATCGTAGATATGGTCTGCTTGACCATGAAAAATCGCATTAAAAGCTTTATCGGTCCGATCCCAATTGGTGTCACGATCCATAGCGTAATACCGACCTGAAACTGATCCAATATCGCAGTTGCCGATTTCATCTACCAACTTTTCAAGTTTTCGCAGTGAGTCTAAACCAGCGGTTTTGGGGGTATCCCGACCATCTAAAAAGAGATGAACTATGATTCGCTCAATTCCTTCACTTCGGGCAGCTCTGATGGCAGCCAGCAAATGATCCTCGTGGGAATGAACCCCACCCGTCGATAGCAAACCTAGAATATGCAACTGACTCCGATTGGAGCGCACGTGATCAAAGACTTTTTGGAAAGCTTCATTTTTACCAAAGGCACCAGAAGCTACATCTTTATTAATTCGAACTAAATCCTGGTACAACACACAACCGGCACCGATAGTAGTATGTCCCACTTCGCTATTCCCGATTTGTCCTACTGGCAGGCCGACCGCTTCCCCTGAAGCTTGAAGATTGGTAAATGGATAGCTGGCAGTCAGATGATCAAACCAGGGAGTTTTGGCTAAGGCAACGCCATTATGTTCGGTTTCTTCTCTCAAACCCCAACCATCTAAAACTACTAAGACAACTGGTCCTTTGACACGTCGTGACATAGGTCCTTTCTTTTGAGTTACTTTTTCAGGGCACTCAAACCAGGATAGTGAGTGTCTTGATCTAAGTCAGCTTCGATTCTGAGTAACTGGTTATACTTGGCCATCCGGTCAGATCGTGAAAGTGATCCAGTTTTGATTTGACCTGTTCCCAAACCAACCACAAAATCAGCAATGGTACTGTCTTCAGTTTCGCCGCTTCGGTGAGAGACGATGGCGTTAAATCCATTACTACGAGCTAGGTCAATGGCTGAGACTGTTTCAGTCACCGTTCCAATTTGATTTAACTTGATCAAAATCGAGTTGCCGGCTTTTTCTGTGATTCCTCGTTGGAGCCTTTCCACATTGGTAACAAACAAATCATCACCAACCACTTGGACTTTATCTCCAATTTTTTGGGTCAAAAGTTGGTAATCAGCCCAAGCATCTTGATCCAAACCGTCTTCAATCGACAAAATTGGATATCGTGAAATCCAATCAGCATACACGTCGATCAATTGGCTAGGGGTCAGTGTTTTCTTTTCACTTGCCAAAACATAGTTGCCATCTTGATACAACTCACTTGCAGCCACATCTAGGGCAAAAACAATGTCTTTACCTAAAACATAGCCAGCTTTTTCAACTGCTTGGGTCAAAACATCAAGAGCGGCTTGATTGGTACCTAAACTTGGTGCAAAACCACCTTCATCACCAACAGAGGTGGAGTGAC
>CAYQZC010000051.1:0-6653 GCA_964421945.1 uncultured Pseudomonadales bacterium | reverse complement strand
GAACATCTCGAAACTGCAGCCAGCCCCGAAGAAATTCAAACACATTTATCACTCTGTGGCCCGTCCATCGAGCGAATTTACACTATCGAGGGCGAGCCGGTCTATGACATCGAAGTCACCACCAATCGCGTCGATATGATGTCAGTGAGAGGAATCGCACGCGAAGCGAGTGTCATTTTGCCTCAGTTTGGCATCCCAGCTCGACTCAAAGAGTCATCAGTCACCTCGGTACCAACTGCGACTACGGATCTCAAGATACCCGTCATCAGCGACTCCCAACAATTGTGCCAACGCATTTACTGTGTGGCACTTGATACGGTTGCTCAAACACCCACCCCAGAATGGATGGCCAAACGACTCCGACAAATCGACCAAAATGTCCATGATAGTGTTATCGACATTACTAACTATGTGACTCACGAGTATGGTCATCCTTGTCATGCGTTTGACTACGACAAAATTATGGCCTTGGGGGGCGTGATCAATGTCGTGACTGCCACACCCGGGCTACCATTCAAAACTTTGGATGGAGTGGAGTACACCACTAAAGGTGGCGAAGTGATCTTCACAAATGATAAAGGTGAAATCATTGATTTACCGGCTATCAAGGGCACCGAGAACACAGCTGTCGACTCACAAACCAAACGTGTTCTACTATGGATCGAATCCATCCCGGCTGAAAAAATTCGTAGTGCTTCGATGACCCATGCTATCCGGACCATCGCCGCCCAACTCAATGAGAAAAATGTCGATCCCAACTTGGCTGAGCCTACTATGGCCCGCGGTGTCCAACTGTATCAACAACTCTGTGGTGCACAAATCGCCAGCTCAGTTTTTGACCAATTTTCCACCCAAACCCAACTCAAAACAGTCACCGTGCCACTCGATCAAATCACAGCTTATCTCGGTCTAAAACTCCCGACAGACACTATCCAACAAGTCTTGAGCGACCTTGGTTGCCGAGTCAGCCTCGAATCAAACCAAATTATGGTGTCCCCACCAACTTTCAGGCCCGACATCTCGATTCCTGCCGATGTGATCGAAGAAATCGCCCGAATATATGGCTATCACCGGTTGCCGAGTATCATTATGGATACTGCTATCCCGACCACTAAACCAGAACACACCACCTTTGACTTGGAGTACCAACTCAAACAGTTTTTGGTGGGACAAGGCTGGTATGAAGTGTATACCTACTCGATGGTAAGCGAACTTTTAGCACAAAAATCAGGTTTTGACCTTGCTTTACACTTAAAAATTTCGAATCGATTGACCGATGATCGAGTATATTTACGTCGATCTCTCGTACCTTCTTTAGTCGAAGTGAGAGCCTCTAACCCACAAAAAAATAATCTTTCGGTTTTTGAAATTTCATCGGTCTATGTGGCCAGACCAAACGATATTCCTTCCCACGACCAAGAACTGTGTCTGGTGACATCTCAAAGTTATCGCCAGCTTCGTGGTTTGGTGGAAACTCTTTTGGAGAGTGTCTATGTCCGTGGTGTAAAAATCCAGCCAGATACCCAATCTGCGCCAGGTTATCAACAATCAGCCACCATCTTGGCTGAGGTAAGTGGTATTCAAAAAACCCTGGGAGTGATTGGGACTTTATCGACTGGTGAAACAGCCGCCCAACTCAAAGTCGACGCTTCATTTGCGCAGGCAGCTGGGACTCACCCCATCTACAACTCAATACCAAAAACTGCCAGCATGATCGAAGATCTGACGTTCACTATTCCATCTGATGTCCCGGTGGGTGAAGTCATGTCGGCTATCACTACCTCTCATCCGCTGGTGTTAAAAGCTGAATTAGGCTCTATCTATCAACGCAATTTTACTTTTTCTATCACGTATTGGGATGCCCAACGAACTTTGTCGGCGGCTGACATCGAACCTGTCCGCAAGCTCTTAGTCCAAAAAGTCACACAGCTGCTTGGCGTCACTTTAGTCGGCACTGTGTAGTTTTGCCAAACTATGCCAAGAAAAAACCTCACTTCACTTTTGGGTAGGTGGTTGGTGGCGGCTATCATTGTCACGGGGGCTCTCAATTTGTTTTACAAATTTGAAGGCTCATATGCATACAGTCATGGGCTCTTGCTGGATTATTTATTGATAAAAATATATCTCAGCGATTTCTTAGCATGGGCATTGATCGGTGTCGGTATATGGTCTAGCTGGAAACAAAAACTGAGATTTTCTAACACTCAAAAACTCATGGCTGGTGGATGGGTGCTACTCAGCCTGAGCCAAATCTGGTTATTTCCACACCCTAGTTCACTTTGGTTTTTGGCTAAACTCTGGCAGTGGACTCTGGTGGGAATAATCCTCTACATCCACCCAAATTGGTGGAAAGACCACTTGATTAAAACTAGCCTAGCAGGTGTCATCATCATCGAAACATTTTTAAGTCTCTTCCAATGGTGGTTTCAGAGATCATTGTTGCCCTACCAATTTCTAGGCGAAACAAACCTTCATCAAAGTTTTGGTCTGGCTAGCGTTTCATGGTGGGGAAGTGAGCGAGTGTTGCCTTATGGGACCACAGCCCACCCCAATGTCCTAGGAGGTTTACTGTTGGGGTATTTCGTCTGGTTTCTTTGTCTAGAAAAAACACCAATTAGCAAAAAAACACTGTTACTGGGTGCGATAACTTTGATAGGCATCATCCTCACCCAATCTGCCAGCGCCTTGATGGGATTATTACTTTTGCTGATCTATCTGGGAGTGATGTGGGTAGTAAAAAAAATCAAAAACCCCGCTAAAGTCGAGCGCCATTTAGTACTCGGGACTTTGATAACTCTAGCTAGTTTGCTAGTAATCATTCCTGTAGTCACGCAGCTGCTCTGGAAAAATACCTCTCTCCAATCCACTTCACTTTCGCGGCGAGTTTTGCTAAACCAAGCCACCATCAAACTCTGGGCCGCTAACCCCCTGACAGGCATCGGTTTTAACCAATTTGTGACCCAGGCTGATCCTTTCACTCGGGCCAGCGAAATTGGGAGATTTAGCCAGCCTGCACACCACATTGGATTGCTCTGGTTAACTGAAACTGGCTTGATAGGAATGTGTTTCTTGCTAGCTAGTGGAGTAGTTTTGCTTCGATCAATGATTTCACAAAAAAATGCCAAGGCACTTTTGCCTCTGATTTGGCTGGTACCAATCATGGCCTTTGATCACTACCTTTTCACCCTTCAAACTGGGCAATGGCTGATGGTGGGAAGCCTAGTGTTGATGCTCAGCTTAGGGCAAAATCGGCGAGCTTGATGGCGAAGGAGATGGGCTCGGTGAGGGAGTAGGGGAAGGATCAGGTTTGCGCCAATCCTGACCACCGGTTCCGATTCTGACGTGACTACTTTCTTGTTCTTTACCGCCGCGAGATCGAGCTTTGGCGAAAATTTCATATTGGCCAGCTGGTAGTTTGATTTTGCCAGAATAAGTCCGATTATTGACGGTTTCTTTGACACTACCATTGACCCAAATTTCGATCTTATCGATACCATCACCAGCTGCAGCTTCGGCTTGGATTTCGATATCATCACCATCGTATTTTTTCTCATTTTCTGGCTGCATCAGCCTTACCAAAACGTCAGATTCGCCACCACAATACTCAGTCGGTGGTTTGTAGCGCTCTTCGGTTTGTCCACCCACCCAAGCGTCGATCGCTTGTTGCCAGCGGTTAAGTCCATCTTGGCTGACAGGATCGGCTTCCTTAAAAATGAAGAATTCTTTTTCATCATAATCACCGGTCCCGATCCGAGCATCATTAGCTAGTTTATTTTCACCTCGGCAAAGCTTAAGTTTGGTATGGATGGGATCAGGTAAGGCAGGTAGTGTGCCTTTGATCACATATTCATCCCGACTCGGATAACCATCATGTTCTGGGTATCCAGAAATTTGGTCGACTTTGACTTGCTCAATCCCCGATGGGATCACCCATTCAGGAGCTGAATAACCGTTTTTCAGAGCATAATCAATAATCTTGCGCCAAATGGGGGAAGCTCCAGTCACACCAGATGCTACCCGTTTCATAGCACTATTGTCATTGTTACCCACCCAGGTACCCACCATGATTTCTTGACTCCAACCGATGGTCCAGTTATCACGTTGATCATTGGTGGTACCGGTTTTGACGGCGATAGGTTTGCCAGTATTGAGCAGTGAACTTGGGCCAAAGGCCGGAGTCCGCGCACCATTATCAGATAAAACACTGTTGATCAAAAATGCTTCTTCAGGCTTGATGACTTGCTGTCCAGTGACGGGTCGATACTCGTAGAGTTTTCTGCCATTTTGGTCTTCGACTTTGAGGATCGAAACGGGCTCGACTTTTGTCCCTCCATTTGCAAACGCGCTGTAGGCTGTGGTGGTATCGATCAAGTGGACTTCACCACCTCCCAGTGTCACTGCCAAACCAAATTTTTTCATGTTGTCTGGGGTAGGCTCGAGGGTCGCAAAACCCATACTGTAGGCAAGCTGGAGGAATGGTTCTACCCCTACAATACCCACAGATTTCACAGCTGGTATGTTGAGCGAGCTACCTAAGCTGGTGCGTAAATTAACTGGACCCCGGAACTTACCATCATAGTTTTTGGGCTCATACTTATCGGCTTGTTCATTGGGAGTGAAAACGGTTTCGACGTCCATCAAAACAGAAGCAGGAGTATAGCCCCGCTGGAACATCGCCAAATAGGTCACTGGTTTAATTGAGGAACCTGGCTGACGCAAACCATCCACTGCCACATTAAATTGGCCGTCAATTTCTTGACTAAAATAATCTTTACTTCCGACCATTCCCAAAATTTCACCCGTTTTAGGATTCATGACCATGGCTGCCCCATTGGTGATATTGAGATCTTTAAGTTTATCGATTTCTTCGACTACCACTTTTTGAGCCTCAGTCTGTAAGTTAAGGTCAAGGGTAGTAGTGACTTTGAGTCCGCCTTGCTCAGTCATTTCTTCACCAAACATTTCTATCAGTTTATCTTTGACATAAAACACAAAATGAGGTGCTTTGATTTCGGTGGCCGCCCGTTGGAAAGTGACAGTATCGAGCTCGGAAATCGATTGTTCGTAGGCTAATTGGGTAATATAGCCATCTTCTTTCATCCGGCGCAACACACCCAGTGCCCGCATTTTCCACAGCGGCTGTCCTGTTTCGTCAGTTTTACCACTGTAGGGTGAATACGCTGATGGTCGCTGAGGCAAACCTGCCAAAATAGCTGATTCAGTCAGCGTCAATTGAGACAATGGCTTATTAAAATACATTTCCGCAGCGGTCCCAGCACCTCGAGAAGCACCACCGTAAGGGGCTTCATTAAGGTACATTTCCAAAATCTGATCTTTGGTGAAAGTACGTTCAATCTGGAGTGAGAGTACTAATTCTTTAAATTTACGAGGCAAACTGCGTTCGTTAGTCAGCAGTACATTCTTGACGAGCTGTTGCGTCAAAGTCGATCCACCCACCACTCGCTGCCGGAACACTAAATTATAGGGAATCCGGACCAGCGTCATGATGTCAAAACCACCATGTTTATAAAAATCTTTGTCTTCGATAGCTACGGTAGCTTTCTTGAGGGTGTCAGGCACATCATTGATGCTCAAAGGAATATGGCGCTCTGATTCAAACAAGTCATAGAGCAGTAAACCATTACGATCAAAAATCCGAGTACTAAATCCATCTCGGCGCACTACTTGTCCAGGCTTGGGTAAATCTCGAGAAAACCAGGCAAACAATAAGAAAAATGCTATCACACCAGCGATCACACCTGCCAAGCCGAGTAGCGCAAAAAGCCTAATTAACCTGAAGACCCGAAGTTTTTTTTCAGCCGAAGATAACCGACGTTTTTTGCGGCCAGGCAAGAGGTGCCAAGCATCCTTGAGCGGTTGTACCACAGATGAATGGAGCCAAGGTTTTATTTTCAAGATCCCTCCATTGTACCAAGTTCACCACAGACTGCAAAACCTGATTGCGACTCTTATCTTGAAAAAACCTCTTTTATATCCTATAATTCTCAGTCTGTTTTGTTCTTTAACATTCTAGTGAAAAAAACATAGATGAAGGAGCTCCGAAGTGACCTACCAACGTCACAGTCGTCGTAGTGTGCGAAGCTATCTTTTAGCGGTCGCGCTCGTTTTTATCAGTATCTGTATACTAGTGTTTCTAGTCGCCCAGATCGCTGAGTTATTCAGCGGATTTTCTTTTGGCCAAATCCAAACTGCCAAAATCCGCAAGCAAGCCTCGACTCCGGTGGCGCGTCATGAAACTGGCCTTTGGGATAATCACCTTTGGCTCAATCAAACTCAAGCCCTGGCACTCAGATCTGAGCCAGATGTCATCAATCTCACCCAACTCAAAAAAAATGGCGGGGTGCTCTATAGCGCCACCTCCAGTGCTGTCCTAAATCAGGAAAGTTGGGTACCTCTGACCACTCGGCCTTTTGGGCTGACTGCGATGAGTATCGATGGGACACAGGTCTCGATCACTGCCTACCAGCATGATTTCGAGCTTAATCTTTTTCAGCCCTTTTTCTTGACCGATCAGCCGGAAATGCTATATCTGGTCGATGCATCGGGACAAGTTTGGGAAACCGGAGCTGCGAATCTCGTGGCTTTGGAAGTGGCAGCTTTTAAGCTGCCGATTGATTTACCAGTCAATAGTC
>CAYQZC010000050.1:0-6700 GCA_964421945.1 uncultured Pseudomonadales bacterium | reverse complement strand
CAAATGGACGCAATGGATTTTTCTACAATTATTCAAAAAAGGTTTGGCCTATCGCAGCACTGGTATGGTGAATTGGTGCCCTCAAGACCAAACTGTCTTGGCCAACGAACAAGTAGTCGATGGTGCCTGTGAGCGATGCGGCAGTAAAGTTATTCAAAAAGATCTAGAACAATGGTTTTTCAAAATTACTAAGTACCAAGACGAGCTGATTGCTGGTTTGGATCAGGTGGATTGGCCAGAAGCTACCAAGCAACACCAACTCCACTGGATCGGTAAAAGCAAAGGTTTATCGATTAATTTTACTCATGAGGAAAGTGGTACCAGATTGCCTGTCTGGACTAAACGTTGGGAAACCGTTTTTGGGGTTACCTTTGTGGTGATTTCTCCCGAGCGTTTTAAAGAATGGGGTTTAGCTCAGCAGGTGGCTCCTGATCGCCAACAAGCAGTGACTGCCTATCTAGAAGCAGCCGCTCGTAAGACTGAAGAAGAGCGTCAGATCGGCACCAAAGAAAAATCGGGAGTCGATACCGGCTTGATGATCAAAAACCCCGCTAATGGTGAGCTGGTACCATTATGGATTGCTGATTATGTCTTGAGTGGAGTAGGCACTGGTGTGGTGATGGGAGTACCAGCCCATGATGAGCGCGATTTTGCCTTTGCACGCAAGTTCCAGTTGCCGATTCGCCAAGTAGTAGAGGTAGCTGATCCTGAGCTAAACCAAGCCGTCAAAGCCGGAACCAAGTCGGCAGAGGGTGAAGGAATTTTGTCTAATTCAGGCCAATTTAACGGCCAAGAGGCTTTGGGAAATGGCAAACAGAATATTGCCGAGTGGCTGATCGGGCAAGGTGTGTCAGAGTGGCAAACTACCTATAAGCTCCGAGATTGGCTGATTTCTCGCCAGAGATATTGGGGAGCTCCCATTCCGATCGTCTATGATCCTGATGGTAAGGCTCATCCTGTCAAAGATGAGCATTTGCCTTGGTTGCTACCTACCGATGTGGAGTTTAAACCCACAGGTGAGTCGCCATTGGTTAATTCTAAAGAATTTATCGAACGGACTGAGCGACTCTATGGTAAAGGTTGGAGGCCAGAATTTGACACCATGGACACCTTTGTGGACTCAAGCTGGTATTTCTTACGTTATACCGATGCCCGCAATAGTGAACAATTTGCCGATCCAGCCAAAATCAAACAGTGGCTTCCCGTCGATCTATACATGATTGGACCCGAGCACATCGTTTTACATCTGCTGTACGCTCGGTTTTTCACCAAGTTCCTTCGAGATGAAGGGTACTTTTCTTTTGATGAACCGTTCCAAAAAATGCGTCATCAAGGCATGATCTTGGGTCCAGATGGCAAGAAGATGAGCAAGAGTAAGGGAAATGTCATCAATCCTGATGAAGTCATCGAGAAATTTGGTGCTGATACCTTGAGGATGTACGAGATGTTTATGGGACCACTCGAGTCAGATAAACCTTGGAGTGTTAATTCAGTTGCTGGAGTTTATCGATTTTTGCAAAGAGTGTATCGATTGGTGAGGACAGAAGCAGATCTGGTGCAAGCGAGTAGTCAAACTGCCACAGAGGTCACCGCTGTCAGGCGGAAGTTACACCGGACTATCAATAAAGTGACAGATGACATCCCCAAACTAAAATTCAACACTGCCATCGCAGCATTGATGGAGTTGGTGAATGATTGGGAAGTCCAGCGGGCAGCTCAACCTAGTGTTCCAGCTTTTCAAACTCAAGAGCTAGAGGCTTTTGTGAAGATGTTGGCGCCGTTCGCTCCATTTATGACGGAAGAACTATGCGAAGTACTGTACTCGAGTAACCCGAAACCCGAAACACAACGACCCGAAAGTGTGCACCTGCTCGAGTGGCCAGCTTTTGATCCGACGTTAGCCACAGCTGAATCAGTCATTATTCCAGTCCAGGTAAATGGTAAAGTCAGAGGGCAAATCGAGGCCAGCATGGCATTACTCGAGGATGAGAAAGCCATTTTACTTGAGGCCAAACAACTGGAAAAAGTGAAACCTTGGTTAGCTGGTCAAACGATCATTAAAGAAATGTATATTCCTCGTAAGATTATTAATTTGGTTGTTAAACCAAACTAAAATCACGCTACACCTTAGGCAAGCTAGAGGCTAGATACTCTGGCTATGCATTTTCTGGCTGACAGATTTCACTTCATCAAGAAACATTTTTTGAGGCTGATTTTGTGCCTTTTAGGTTTTATCTCGATTGGGGTAGGTACAGTCGGTTGGTTTTTCCAGGCAAATCAAGATTATCGCGATCAAATCGTGATTACACCCAGTGGTGGTGTTAGAGATGAAAGCTTCACTGCAGTGGTGAGCTCAAGTGCGGCTCAAAAATCAAACAGCATTACGGTTGCTGTCCAGGGAGCAGTCAAGAAGCCAGGGATGTATTCATTGCCACTTGGCTCTCGAGTGGGTGAAGCGATTGCGGTGGCTGGCGGTTTTTCTGATCAGGCAACTCCTTCATCAAGTAAGGAACTTAATTTAGCCACTATCTTAAAAGATGGGGAACAAATCTGGGTGCCTACAGGTGAGAGTAAAACTGCAGAGAATACTACCTCAACCTCTAAGCCAACAGCAACTCCGACAGTTGAAGGCATTTCAATTAACACGGCCTCAATTGCCGAGCTTGATGCACTACCGGGAATTGGCCAGGCCCGAGCTGAGGCAATCATAGCCGGTAGACCCTATACCTCACTGCAAGAGTTAGTGGCTCAGAAGATTCTTTCCCAAACCGTTTTTGACAGTATTAAAGAGCTCATTATTTTATAAAGTTATGAGACTTTGTTATGGGTTTGTTTGTTCGCAGTAAAAAATATAATGAAGTGTTTATAGTAGTTGGGAAAAAGTGATAAAAGGGGAAGTCGGTGTTAAATATTATAAACTTGCTAATTTCGCATCATCTATGTGCATGACTAATAATTATTTAGTTGGAACAGTTTGCACTTCATTGATTGTATTGGATATATTTATACTGACCGCTATTTTGCAATATTTATATATCGAACAAAACAAATTGGTAGCTACTCAGGGAGCGAACTTAAGCAGTATGACAATTGGGGAAGAGGGTTGGCAGTCTAAGGTGGG
Organism: uncultured Pseudomonadales bacterium; assembly: GCA_964421945.1. Lineage (GTDB taxonomy): Bacteria > Patescibacteriota > Microgenomatia > UBA1400 > PJMF01 > BOKX01. The sequence continues at coordinate 3,579 of CAYQZC010000050.1, read as the reverse complement.
TCAAAGTGAGCGAGAGAGGGGTAACTTTTCAGTGACTCTACTTGAGAAAAGGCTGGTTGTAGATCCTACATTATTGGGTCTTTCTAGCAGCACAGGGGGCGGTGTTGATAGAGGTCATAATCTCTTATTTAGATCTATAAAGCAATGTTTTTCTTATTTCCTAAGTTTTAAGACTTTGCTTTTTAGTTGGGTTGTCAATATCTACTCGAGGTTTCAAGAACGGCTGAGATCTCTCCCACTCGAGTGGAAGGGTATGATGTCTTTAGGTCAAGCTCACACAGTGACGAGCTTTGTATTTGGGGCATTACCTGACAAAAGTCTAAAAATTAATCCGCAATATAAAACTATTGGGATCTATCACGTTGTCTCAGCTTCCGGTTATAACCTTAGTTTGATTTTATCCAGTTTTGCGTTTTTGTCTCGAGGAAAGAATACTTTCACTCGAGGAATTATTAATTTTATGATGGTGTGGATCTATGTCACTTGCTGTGGTTTCTCTCCCAGCATTACCCGGGCCGGTTGTATGGCAAGTGTAATGATCGTTTCTCAGTTACTTCATAAGCAATATCACGCTTTGCGGGCACTGGGTGCGACAGTCGTATGTGTGGCACTATTTCAACAAGCATGGATCACTTCACTTAGTTTCCAGTTGTCTGCCGCCGCTACACTTGCATTGATTGTGTGGCTTAGATCAAATCCCGATCAACTCACTGCCACCTTGGGCACCAGAACTTCTTCATCATTTATAAACCAACTCTTTAACACACAGATTAAAGCAGTTTTCCTCAGTACCCTGGCCATACAAACTACAACATTACCTCTCATACTAGACTCTTTTGGATCGTGGCCGATCGTTACCTTGATCGCTAACCCCTTGTTGTTGTGGTTAACTCCTGTAGTGACTATTTTGGGCTTGTGGTACATCGTCCTGAGTCTAGTCATCATGCAATTGGGTTTTGGGGAATGGATAGGGTGGTTATGGAGATGGTGGATTGGCTTGCCATTGAGAGTGGTTCTGGATTCATTTGAGCACTTAGTTGATGTGATTGCCGATCATTCATTTGGTATGGTTTTAGTGCCAGATTGGTCAAAATGGCATTGGATTTTTTGGATAGTAGCAGTCTCTGGTCTGTGGCTTTGGGTGAAAAATAAGCAGCGAACTCCTAGGATTGTGAGTGTTTATGAAGCTTAATCATTACCAAATTCTGGTGAGAATTGGCCTCATTTCCATAATTATTATAGGAATTTTAGTCTGGAAAAGTACAATAACAAATAAGTTGAGCCTGATGCAAATCGTGATGTGTGATGTAGGACAAGGTGATGGAATTCTATTCTCCAAGGGTAGCTTCCAAATCTTAGTCGATGCCGGGCCAGACGAGGCCATTTTAGCCTGTTTATCTAAAGTTATGCCTCCACTAGACACCTCACTTGAGGTGGTGATAGCTACCCATGCAGATGCTGACCATATAGGCGGGATGAAACATGTTTTTCAGCAGTACCAGATAAGCTTGTTGTTGACGCCTGCCTGGGGTCGATCTACTCAAGTGTACACAGACTTTCTCTCGAGTGTGCGTCAGCAAATCTCACATGGCTTGAAGGTGTATTCTCCTCAGGCCGGTGATGTGATTCATTTTGGTCCTGACATCTGGTGCAACATAATCTCACCAGAGAAAGCCTGGGGAGACCCGAATTTATTTTTGATGCCAACTACCGAAACACAGTTATTGGATATTTTGGCCTTACAAAGTGATGATGAAAGAGCGACAAATGATGGATCAATAGGCACCATTCTATACTATGGACAAGTAAGTGTTTTACTAACTGGAGACATGGAGATGTTAGCCGAGAAAGCAGCCTTAAAAGCCGGACTGATACCAGATGTAGACATGCTAAAAGTGGGCCATCATGGAGCTAAAACGAGTACGAGTGAGGAGTTTTTAAGGGTTTCCAAACCCGAAATGAGCCTGGTGAGTGCAGGCCGAAAAAATTCATATGGACATCCGGCTGCTGAAGTAATTACCAGGCTTAGGAGTGTAGGTTCACAGGTTAAGCAGACCAATGAACACGGAGCGATCACAGTGATGAGTGATGGAACAAGCTATTGGTTGTCTGGTGATGAAAAGAAATATGGTCAGGCATCGGCCAGATAAAAATAGCTTCCAGATCATTCAGAAATTTTTGCTATCTGGTCACTCGAGGTTGAGGAGTGCAGCTATGGATGATGTTAGAAAGAGCTGGCTTCTAAAAAAGCCTGTTTTTACTTTTTCATAGGCTCGCAAAGTGTGCAAGTAGCAGTTTTGCAATTATACGAATAAAAGACGAAATAATTTTTACCAATAATAATTTAAAATTTTAGGCAGATAGGGCATGGTGAATGAAAACCGAAAATGATTTTGAAATATTACTAATATGAGTACAAAAAAATAGTCATAATAAATCAAAAATAACTTTTAATTCTATTTTGTAAAAGAGTACAAAATATGATCAATAATGTTCGCTAAACATTCGGAATATGGTCAAATGAGCGGGGTATGTGTTACACTCAATACACTTGATTCCTGTTTGGGATAGAGAAAATAACACATGCTTGAATCACCACTGACAACTCAAATAAAAACGCTGATTAAACAAGCTTTGCAGGAACTGAGCTTTGATACTATTCCGTCGCTTATTCATCTAGAAAATCCAATAAGAGTGGAGTTTGGTGACTATAGTTCCAATGTGGCGATGACTTTGGAGCGACCTGAGGCTCTAAAAAATAAATCTCCTCGAGATGTCGCTGCTGAAATAGTGTCAGCCTGCACCACACTTTTAAGCAAATCACAGTACCAAGACCTTTCATTACAGCTCTCACGTATCACCACTGCGGGTCCCGGCTTTATTAATTTCTACGTGTCTGAACACTTTTTGATGGCTGAAATTGACCTGATTTTAAAAAAACGATCACCAGTTGTCTTGAAGGTCACGGAGCCCAAATCAGCGGTGGTAGAGTATTCTTCACCTAATATTGCAAAACCATTCACCGTTGGTCACTTGCGATCGACCATCATTGGCGACACCATTGCCAATTTGCTTGAAGCTATCGGCTATAAAATTCATCGAGACAACCATGTTGGTGACTGGGGCACTCAGTTTGGAAAACTGGTATATGCCATCAAAACTTGGGGAGATGAAAAAGCTATAGCTGCATCAGATAGACCTATCAAGGAATTAGTCGATCTTTATGTCAAGTTCCATCGAGAGGCAGAAGCCAATCCTGCCTTGGAGGATGAGGGGAGAGCCTGGTTTACCAGACTCGAAACTGGAGACGCTGAGGCTCGACGACTTTGGAAACTTTGTATCGAGTGGTCTTGGGTTGAGTTTATGGCAATTTATCATAAATTGGGTATATCTTTTACCGAGCATGAGGGTAGGGGATATGGTGAATCTTTTTTTGAAGACAAGATGGGTCCTGTTATCGAGGAGCTGAAGGCAAAAAAATTACTTCAGAACAGCGAAGGCGCTCAGCTCGTTTTCTTCCCAGATGAGACGTTGCCACCTTTGATGATTCTCAAAAAGGATGGTTCGACTTTATATGCC
>CAYQZC010000049.1:0-6717 GCA_964421945.1 uncultured Pseudomonadales bacterium | reverse complement strand
GGCCGTTGGGCAGGCAGCCGAGCTTCCAATAAGCGCCTTTTTTTGTGGGTCAAACTGTTGCAAACGCCCTATAACATTGTAAATAAGCAGCTTTTAAGGTAGAATCCCGCCAGATGTCTGAAACCTGGTATGTAGCTTCTACTTTACACCGACGACGCTTTGCGGCAATTCGTGCCTGTTTACGCGGTGCTTTTGCCAATCCCATTTCCGTCAATCTAGTTTTAACTAAACCAACAGCGACTGAAAAAGTAACAACTCCCAAATCTCACCCGCACTCTAAATCACAATCGAAACTGATGTCCATAGGGCAGAGTATCGGCCGAGCAATTGGTTGGCTGATAGTGGTGTTAGGACTAGGAGTGGGTGGTTTTGTGGCTCTACCGGCAGTTTATTTTCATTTTTTCCCAGCTGAACCAGTGATTGTGGTTCCTGAAGCATCAGGGACCCCTTTAGGTGGTCAGTTTACCATCGGATCAGATCGCCAAAACCTTAGCTATGTGCCGCCTCAAGATAACACCTTGCCAATAGGCCAATGGATAGTGATTCCCCGGATTGGAGTCAGAACTGAGTTGCAAAATACTCCCCAAGCCGAAGAAGCCCTTTCTACCGGTGTGTGGATGGTGCCTGGCTACGGAACTCCTGGAGACTTGAGTAAGCCGATGATTTTGGCGGCACATCGCTACGGTTGGAAATGGTGGTGGGAAAATGAATACTGGAAGTACCACTCGTTTTATTTGTTGCCTGATCTAGAACCAGGTGACACTGTGGAAATTATTGCCGACCAACGCAAATGGGTGTACGAAATTTATGCTGGGGAAGAGGGTGAAGACATCACTGATTATCAGGCAGACTTGATCTTATACACCTGCAAATTCCTCAATTCACCTTTGCGACACTTCCGTTACGCCCGTCTGATTGATCCCACTAGAAACACCCAGAGTTGATATACTGGACATAGTACTTGCCCTAGAGAAAGGTGAGACCATGTCAAATTTCCCAGAAAAGCCTGAAGAGCTGGCTGCATTTTTTGAGAAAAAGTCCGATCAAGAGTTGGCGGCTTTGACAGCGTTGTTGTTTGTGGCTATGGGTAGTTGGTACTTGATAGGTGGATATTGCATGGTAGGAGCAGTGCCCATCTTGATACTTGGCATAAAATCGGCCAAGCACGCATATCAGGCCGGGAATTTTCAGTCACAACCTGGCTCAGCTGAAAGTGAAGAAGTTCAGGCATAGTGGCATAAAAAAACGCCCTGTATAACGAGGGCGTTCCTGTCAACAATGTGACAGCTAAAGTTAGGTTCTGTTTGTGGTGTTCTGGCTATTGAAGCCGAAAACAGGTTTCATTGCTGGCAGACTCCTCACATCTTTGGTGGAGAAGTAAATCTCGTGCCGAATCTTACTCAACTCGAGAAAAAGTTTCTCAGGTGTAGCTTCAATCAGATTGAGTTCAGACTCAGCTCCAGCCAAAAATGCCACCGACATGATTTTGCCGCTTTGAGGAAAGAGGCGCATAGCAAATTCTTCATAGCCAGGCTCACCATCAATTTCATAAGGAAATCGGGCCAATTGGCAAAGGAGCACATCGGGAATGTCGGTCCTGATTTTAAGTGGTAATTTTTGGGCTACGATGTAGCTCATCACCATGAAGTCTTCGACTCCATTTGAACCGATCCCAAGTGGCACCAGACTTTCAGGTCTTTTGGCGAGCATTTCGATCATGTCAGGGATCAAGAGTGCCGATCCCAGGCGCAAGCCAGAAACGTTTTCCAACTGCAACGCAGTGAACATGGAGTTTACTCCTTCATAACATTTCAAAGAACAAACAGGCCCAGATTATACCATCTCAGCTTGACTTTAGCTGGGTGGAGGAATACAATACACCTTGTCTTCAGTTTTTTCCTCGTACCAATATGTTTTTTGCAATACGAAGCCTGATTTCCAATTTTGAAGTTTTGTCCTAGTCAATTTTGACCAACACGTCTGTTATTTCCGACGTCACAAACTTCATTAAGTAACATACAAATTATTAGGAGTTATACTCTAGATGGCTATGCCAACTAAATCTTCCTCAAAACCAGTTGCCGACTTTATCGGTCAACCTGAGAATGCCGCTGCAGAAGCAGTGACCCCAGAAACTAGTATCAATCAAGCCCCTGAAGCACCGGCTCAAGAAGTCAGTGTTCCTGCTGCTGATCCAGCCCCTGTTGTCAAAGACAGTGCTCCTGCTAAAGAAGTTGTCAAAGATATTCCGGTAGAACCTTTGCGCCCCCGAATGGGTCGAAGTACAGGTGCCCCAATGCGTAACAATCAAAGTAATGGTCGCAATAATGGCTATGACAGCCGAAATAACCGCAATAATCGCACCAACCGAGACAGTCGTGATAACCGTAACAATCGAGATAACCGAGATGAAGGTGACATGTACGAAGCCAGGGAGCCTCGTGATGACCGTGACGCACCAACCGTGATGATCAAAGGTATCTTGGATACCTCTCGTGATGGACATGGAGTGCTTCGCGTCTCGATGGCTGAAGATGACCGAGATGCGTATATTTCGACTTCACAGATCAGACGTTTCAAGCTGCGCCCCGGTGATATTATCGAGGGACCAGGCCGTGAACCTAAAGAGAACGAACGCTATTGGGGTTTGCTCAAGGTCGACAAAGTAAATGGGATGATTGCCGAAGAGTTGATGAAAACTGATCGGGTTAAGTTCCAACGTTTGACACCTGTTTATCCAGATTCTCAAATCAAATTAGAAATCGGGGAAGAACCTTTGTCTTTGCGGATCATTGACTTGATTGCTCCGATCGGACGTGGTCAAAGAAGTTTGATCGTGTCACCACCAAAAGCAGGTAAAACCACGTTGTTGAAAGATATCGCAACTGGTATCGCCGCCAATTACCCAGAAATTCATTTGATGGCTGTGTTGGTAGGTGAGCGTCCAGAAGAAGTGACTGATATCCGCCGCCACATCGAGAAATTAACCGCTGGAAAAGGTGAAACTGCTGCCAGTAACTTTGATGAACAGCCAGAAGACCAATGCCGAGTCGCCGAAGTAGCTCTCGAGAGAGCCAAGCGACTGGTGGAAATGGGACAAGATGTGGTGATTCTGCTGGACTCGATTACTCGTTTAGCCCGGGCCTACAACTTATCGATCCCCACCTCTGGTCGGACGTTATCTGGTGGATTTGATCCTGCCGCTATCCATCCCACCAAACAATTCTTTGGTGCTGCTCGTAATTTCGAAGTAGCAGGTTCATTGACCATCGTGGGTACCGCTTTAGTTGATACGGGTTCACGTATGGACGATGTGATTTTCGAAGAATTCAAGGGGACTGGTAACCAAGAAGTGATTTTGGATCGCCGGCTGACTGAACGCCGCGTGTACCCAGCTATTGATATGAGATCTGGTACTCGTCGTGATGATTTATTGATCGATCCGATGACCTATCAGGCCATCAGTACTTTGCATCGCATGCTCGATACCTTAGACAAGGATGAGCGCACCATGACCTTGATTGAACAGCTGAAACGGACTAAATCAAACAAGGAATTCTTGGCCTCGCTGAAATCTGGCTAAACCAAGGTATACTAGCATCATGGCACGAATAGCATTTCAACTGACGCTCCCGAGTGCGGTGGCAGATGTGCCGCTTTTCTTTCAGTTTCTGAGACGGTATGTCAGGCAGAGAGGCTATCGGTGGTTTTCCAAGTTTGAAGTATTTAAGGATGTGATCGTCGATTTGCTTTATAAACAGAGAGGTCGATATGCTCGTCCGTTCATGCACTTTGGAACGATTGGATTGGTGTTTGTAGTGATTACGTTTGGGCCTTTGATCGTGGATCAGACCAATGAAGAGAAGCGAGCCGAGGCTGACCGGACGATCATGGCAGCTGCCAATGCTTATAGTGAAAATTTCACTACCATCCAAGCTGAAGGCGTCAAGCAATATCGAGGTGGTGAAATCATCACCCACATCGTGAAAGAAGGCGAGACGCTATCATCGATCGCTCAGCTTTATGGACTACAGGTGACGACAATCGAGTGGGAAAACGGTTTGACCAAAAGTTCTAAGCTCAAACCTGGCCAAGAGTTGCGTATTTTACCTCTCGATGGTGTGCGCCATAAGGTGGCGCGGGGAGAAACCATTTATACCATCGGTAAGAAATATGGTTTAGATGATACTCAAGTACAGGTGATCGTCGACTATCCGTTTAATGAATTTTTGAATGACGAGACGTTTGAATTGGCGACAGGGCAATCATTGATGGTGCCTGACGGTGTGAAGCCAAGTGAAACTGTAAGATCAGTCGCTCGTGGTAACTTAAAACTGACACCTGACGCAGGTACAGTGACTGCTACAGGTTCATTCGTGTGGCCTGCAGCTGGTCGTATCACTCAGGGCTATCGTTTCTACCATAAGGCCTTTGATATTGCGAATGGATCCGGTGGCCCGATTTTGGCAGCTGACAGTGGTACCGTCATCGTGGCTGGCTGGCCGGACAACTCTGGCTATGCCAATCGAGTAATTATCGATCATGGCAATGGCTACCATACATTGTATGCTCACTTGAGTGTGATCCAAGTCCAAGCCGGGCAAAGGGTATCTCGAGGTGCTGTGATTGGCCAAATGGGATGTACGGGCCGATGTACAGGGACTCATTTGCACTTTGAAGTCAGACAGGGAAGTGTGTTACTTGATCCAGGAATATTTTTGAAATAGTAAAGATGAAAATATGTTAGACCTAGTTAAATTATTGTTAGTTGCTGGCTCAGGGGGACACGGCCGTGTCTCTTTCCGACGCGAAAAATTTGTACCCAAGGGTGGTCCTGATGGTGGTAATGGTGGCTGGGGTGGCTCGATTTATGTCGAAGCCGATCCAGCTTTGACGACGCTTGGCGACTTCATGGGTAAAAAAAGTATAGTAGCTCAATCTGGCCAAATGGGGGGTAAGCGGCAAAAATTTGGTGCTAAGGCTGACGAAGTGATCGTTAAAGTCCCTGTTGGGACTACCATTTGGCTGCTAGCTGAAAACCAGATCAGTGTGGCACATCGCACTTCAAATGCTCCCAAATATCTGGCTCAATACCAGGTGCTCAAAGAAGGTGAGCCGGTGGCTCCACCAACGCCCAGCGATTGGCTTGACGATAAAGGCGAGTATGTGCCTGACGTTTCAGAACTACAAAACATTTCACTCAAAAATACTGCTATCAAGGATTTAGCCAAGCGAGAGCTGATCACTCTATCAGAACCAGGTCAACGTTACCTTATCGCCCAAGGTGGCCGCGGTGGACGGGGAAATGAGGCTTTCAAGAGCTCATACGTGACGACTCCGAAGTGTGCAGAGTATGGTGAAGAAGGTGAAGCCAAACTGATAGTTTTTGAATTGAAGTTGTTGGCTGATGTCGGTTTAGTTGGACTACCCAACGCAGGTAAAAGTACTTTATTGTCAGTTTTGACCAATGCTCGACCAAAAATCGCAGATTATCCTTTTACTACCCTAGAACCCCACCTAGGGGTGATGTCACTCGGTAGCAATGAAGATAAAGCCGAGTTGGTGATCGCGGATATTCCAGGACTCATCGAAGGGGCCAGTGAGGGGAAAGGACTGGGACTCGAATTTTTGAGGCATATCGAAAATTGTCGGACCTTGGTTTCTGTGCTGTATATTCCGGTCGAACTGATGGATGATCCCGCTGTCGCTGCTGAGGAAGTATGGACACAGTATCAGACGCTGGAAAAAGAACTCGAGGCATATCAAGCTGAAATCTCCCAAAAACGACGAGTTTTGATACTAAATAAAATAGATTTATACCAAAAAGAAGTGATTGATGCAGTGGTTTCACTTTTTAGACAGCATGATAAGGAAATATTGACTTTGAGTGGAGCCACTGGGGTAGGACTTCCTGAGCTGAAGAAACAACTGCAAGCTATCTATTTAAGTCAGAATTAACCACTGGTTGTGTTTCATTCTCGACTTGGACCGGAGTCTGATTTGGTGACACCGTGTCCTGTGGAGTAGCAGTCACATTCTCATCAAAAATCGAAAGATCTTTTGTCAACGCCGACTCAGAGGCGGTTTTTTGTTGGTTAATGTCGGACTTGGACTCGGTTTCCTTAGTGGCGGATGAGGTAGCTAAGGCTTTCTCCACCTGATCGAGTTCTTCCATCACCCGAACATAGTTCTCATTGTCTTGAGGTATTAACTTGAGAGTTTCATTGTAAGCTGCTTTGGCGGCCTCGAGTTGGTTTAGTTTCACCATACTGTTAGCTAGGTTGTAGTAACCATTGGCATAATCAGGTTTCAGCTGGACCACTTGTTGGAATAAGCTGGCGGCCTGAGAAAATTGATTTTGTGCCATGAACACCCCACCAAGTTCGAGACGGACGGCTGGGTCATTAGGAGCGGCCAAAATCGCTTGAGTGTAGGCACTGACGGTCCATTGGTCGGCATCAGTGGCAACGCCCACCAATTGGCGGTAAATCTGTGCTAGGACCAACCAGTTGGCACTATCTGCACCATTGATGAAGGTGGCGGCCCGAGCCTCTCGGATGGCTTGTTGGATCAGTTGCGAGACTTGTTCCTTTTCTTGATCCGTGATGTCGGTTTTATTCCCCAACGCTGACGCAATCTGTATGTTTACTGTAGCGTAGCGACTTCGGTACAGATCCAAGTATGGATTGAGTTCGGTCGCACGACGTTGGTAGTTGT
>CAYQZC010000048.1:0-6740 GCA_964421945.1 uncultured Pseudomonadales bacterium | reverse complement strand
AGCACGTATCGAGTTTGCCACTCGAAATCCTGAGAAGTGAAACCAATTTAGGTTTTACAGGTGGCAATAATCTGGGGATCCAACATGCGATCCAAAACTACCAATCGAGCTACGTTTTACTTTTAAATAATGACACTATTATTTCGCCAAATTTCCTAGAGATCCTTCACCAAGAAATCAAAAAAGACCCCAAAATCGGGATGATAAATCCATTGATTTATTTTACCTCAGGCAGAGAGTTTCATATCGATAGCTATCTTCCCAGTGATCGAGGCAAAGTGATTTGGTTTGCGGGAGGTACCATCGACTGGCTCAATTTGGATGCGTTTCATCGAGGTATTGACGAACTTGATCATGGTCAGTTTACAGAAGTGAGTGACACTGATTTTGCTACAGGTTGCTGCTTATTGTTATCAAGGAAGGTGCTTGAATTAGTGGGACCGCTTGATGATCGCTACTTTCTTTACCTTGAAGATGTAGACTGGAGTCTCCGGGTCAAACTCCAAGGTTTTTCACTAAAGGTTTGTCCCGCCGCTAAAATTTGGCACACCAATGCAGGTTCTACCGGTGGAGCTGGATCAGCCATGCACCAGTATTACCAAACCAGAAATCGATTATGGCTTTGTTGGAGATATGGCACCTGGCGAACAAGATTAACGGTGCTCCGATTGGGATGGCAGTTTTTATTAGCAGGCACAAAGTATGAGCGCAAAGGGGTAATGGATCTGATTACCGGTGCTCTCGGAAAGCAAGCAGTGGTATGAGTGTGACAATTTCAGCCTTAGTGATAGCTCGTAATGAAGCCGACATGATCGCTAACTGTGTTGACAGTTTGCGATGGTGTGATGAAGTGATCGTGGTCGATAACAACTCCACTGACACTACCGCCGATTTGGCTCTCCATGCGGGGGCCCGAGTGGTCAAAGCCAAAGGTAGTTTTGCCGAGCTACGAAATGATGCCTTACGACGAGCAAAGACGGATTGGGTGATCTATATCGATGCCGATGAACGTGTAGTGCCGGCCTTGGCCGATGAAGTGAGGTCGGTGATCGAACGCTCAGAACCAAGCGCTGGGGCAGCCGCCTATGTAGCTTACTCAGTCAGGCGGAGCAATGTATTGTATGGTCAGCCTATGTATCATGGGGGTTGGCAGTATGATCAGGTTGTGAGGCTCTTTGAACGATCAAAACTCAAAACTTGGGCTGGTGAAATCCATGAGCACGCTGATGTGATGGGAAGTGTCGGTGCCTTGAGTCAACCACTTTTACATTTGACCCATCGCAGTGTGATCAGTGGTTTACGTAAGACTATCGAATGGACACCGATCGAAGCTCAATTGCTTTGGGAAGCCGGAGCCCCAAAAGTCAAACTAGCGACCTTATTGAGAAAAGGGGTGATGGAAGTATTTCGACGTGCTATTCGTGATCAAGGATATAGAGATGGTTTAGCTGGATGGATCGAGGCTTTGATCCAAGGTATGAATCGGCTGCTGGTGTACATTCAACTTTGGGAGTTGCAACAAAAACCTTCGTTATCAGAGCGTTATCGTAGACATGAAGAATTAGTGGCTCAGTTGTGGCGAAAGCAACGATGAAATCTCATTTGAAAATCGGACTCTATTCTCCGTATTTACCAAAGCATTTTGGTGGTGGGGAAAAGTATTTGTTGGATGTGGCACGTTGTTTGGTAGCAGATGGGCATCAAGTGGTGATTGGACTGTCAGAGCTTGATCGACCTATTGCGAAAATTCAAAAAGAGTACGAGGTTTTTTTAGGTGAGTCATTGGATGGTATCCGATGGGAGCAGGCCCCAGTAGGCCCCGGTTCCACGTGGTGGAAAAAACTTTTATGGACCAAACAGTTTGATGTGTTTTATCACCTGACTGATGGTAGTTTGTGGTGGAGTCTGGCTGCTCGTTCTATCCTGCATATACAATTTCCATTTACGGACAAACCTGCAGGTATCATTCATCGTTTGAAACTTTGGCGCTGGCCTATCAAAAATGCCAACTCTCTTTTCACCAAAAAAATAGTAGAAAAATCTTGGCAAACCAAAATCCCGTATGTCCATCATCCTATGGTGGCAGTGCCAGCTGATGTCCAAGCACATCCAATCAAAAAAGAAAAAATCATCTTATCAGTAGGGCGATTTTTTACCCATCTTCATAGCAAAAGACAAGATGTTTTGGTGGAGTTATTTCGCCAGTTGCGACAGCAGTATCCCACAGAGCTGAAAGGCTGGAAGCTGGTGCTGATCGGTCAGATCGAAGACGCCGCGTATGCCCAGCGGGTTGCTCAAATGGCAGCTGGGATGCCGGTGGAGTTATATCATCAGGCATCAAAAGCTGAGGTTTGGCAGTGGTATCAGAAAGCTCAAATTTATTGGCATGCGGCTGGGTATGAAATCGATGAATTGAAAGAGCCACTCAAAGTCGAACATTTTGGGATCAGTACCGTCGAAGCCATGTCAGTGGGGGCGGTCCCTGTGGTGCTCGGTAAAGGTGGACAACCCGAAGTATTGGGGTCTGAGCTGAAGCAGTATCTATGGAGTACAGTGTCTGAAGCAATCGAGATCACAGCTCGCTTGATCAAAAATTCCACAGAATGGCAAAATGCCAGCCGAGCCGCACAGGCTCGTAGTCTCACTTTTGGAAAAGATGTATTCCAAAAAATCTTACGAACCATGATAGGGGCCACATGAGTCGAGCAGTGTCAGTTATCATTCCCAGTTATAACGCAGAAGCTTTGCTGAAGCAGAATTTGCCAGCTGTCATTGCTTGTGTCCGGAGTGGTGATGAAATCATCATCGCTGATGATGCCAGTAGTGATGGTTCACTAGCGTGGGCTCAGCAAGAGTTAGGTGTGACCTTAGACTCAAAGCGGTCGACTGCCAAATATGAAGTGCACCAGACTCTCAAAACTATCAAAAATAAACCGATTACCTTCTTATTTATCAAGCAAAAACAAAATGTCCGTTTTGGGGCAAATGTAAACACAGCCGTAGAGTTGGCAATGCATAGTTTGGTGTTTGTGATCAACAATGATGTCAGACCCGCTAGTGACGTGCTCCACCAACTGATTCCCTTTTTTGATGATCCTGAAATGTTTGCGGTAGGATGCAGCGAACGCGAGATTTCCAAATCTGGCCAAGTCGTGCGTGGGGGTCGAAATACACTTTGGTTCCAGCGAGGTGTTTATTTACATAGTCGAGCTGAGCAATTTGAAACTGGCGAAACAGCCTGGGTGAGTGGTGGAAGCGGGCTTTTTAGTCGTGAAAAATGGTTAGAGCTGGGAGGCTTCGATAAACGTTTTTATCCTGCCTACTGGGAAGATATTGATTTGAGTTTTAGAGCCCGAGCAAAAGGCTGGAAAGTGTGGTTTTGTGCTGAAGCGGAAGTCGAACACAGCCATGAGACTACCAATGATTCAGTCTGGGGGCAAAAAGGTATCGCCCGACTTAGTTGGAAACACCTTCAAACATTTACCTGGATTCACACCAATCTTTCACAGAAAATTCAGTTTTTATGTTGGTGGCCATACCACACTTGGAAACTACGAAAACTTTGGTTTTAAAAATCTAAATACCACTGCGAACCAACTCGCGTAGCTTCGATAGTCTGGGTAGTGAAGCCAGCCATACTTCTGATGTAAAAGTCAGCCTGTTGAGTAGTTTGCCAGGGCCAAGGTAAAGTGTAGCTGACAGTAGTAGGGATAGGAGTCCCAGTTTTTTGGGTTATAAACTCTTCGCGACTCAGAGCCGCTTTTTTATCAGGTGGTAGAAATTCATAAAGTTGTTCCCATTGTTGATTTCTCCAGGTGGAAAGAGCAAATTGGAGGCGTTCGGAAGGGGTGGGGATCATACTGATCCACCACTGCGTCACTATGATACCAGTGACTAACAGACAAAGCTTAGGACGAGTGTAGAGAGCCCGAGCGGCTAAAAGTATTCCCAGTGGCAAAAGAATCAGAAAGTAACGCGACCAAAATGGGATCAAACAAAAAGCCAGTCCTAAACCAGAAAAAAGTACCAAAATGTAATCATGCCAGCCATTGAGCCGCAGCCAAGATTTTTGGCGAAAAATATTCCACCAGTGAGACAGAGCCACTACAAGGCTGATAGCCCACAGGACATTCCATTCTCTAGTCCAGGTCCATCCTTGTTTCCACCAGCCATGATACAAACCCGTCAAGGCGGTAAGTATTGGCATGCCATAGAGTGGTTTTACTCTAGAAATAGCATAAAAATGCACCATCCATTTTTGAGCTTTTAGCCAATCAATCGGTCCATGGCTCAATACGTATGGGGCATAGGTGAGGATGTAAGTGAGGCCGACTGTGAAGCCCAGTGGCCAGATCCAGCGCAACTGCTTTTTTCGCCAAAAATAAAGTCCATCTGCCAAGAGAATGACTGGTACAAACAAACCAATTTTACTGGCACTAAATAAACCTAATCCTATACCAGCCACCACGATCCAGCTCCATTTTCTCATGGGACTTTTTTCATTGGTCCATTGCCACAGTGCCACTAAATGGAGCAACAAAAAAAAGAGTTGTGGCAAGTCGAGCATAGTTTGACTTACCTGCAAACTCAAAAGTGGATTCCAAATCCACCACAGCCAGGCCCATTTTCGGGCTGCTACCGGCAAGCTCAAGGTCAGCCAGCCAAACAGTGACAAGCTGCCGACATAGAGTAGAGCACTTGCCCAGTAAGGAGAGCCAAGCAAACGTTCGGACATACCATAGAGGTATTTACCTGCCGGAGGAACTTCAGGATTGGTGGTGTAAAAATCTTGCGATCCGATGATGCGCCATCCAGCTACCTGATAGAGTTCGTTGTCGGCGATGACTGTTTTACTGTTAGGAATCCGCCATTGGGAACGTTCGAAGATTGACTCGAGGTATTGGATATCAAATGGTTGCTGCCAGATCCAGCGGCTCAACCAAAAAGTGGCAGCGATGCCAAAGAAACACCAGACATACCACCATTTTTTCATAGCACATGTATCGTATCACGCTGTGAGCCTAAGGTCTGCTATGATAGTCGTTAGCGATGAAAAAGCTGTTACGCAATCTGTCGGTGTGGGGAATACTTTTAAGCATTATCCTGGTGGCAGCTTGCTTACGCTTGTATCAGCTTGGCCAGGTGCCGCATGGCATGGCCTGGGATGAAGCAGCCATTGGTTATAATGGTTACGCCGTGATCACTAAACGTCGTGATGAATGGCTCCAAAAATTACCAGTTTCTTTCAAGTCTTTTGGCGATTACAAAGCTCCGTTGGCAATTTATTTGAATGGACCATTTACTTGGGCGCTGGGTATGGAGTTGTGGGTAGTACGATTGCCTTTTGCCTTGGCAGGGATTGTGGCAGTGGGATTAGTAGCGTTGCTCTTCTTTGAGCTTTGGCCTGCCAAATATCCTATTTCTAAATCAGCCAGTATGATCGCTGGTGCGACTTTGATTACCCTCTCTCCCTGGCATCTTCATTATTCTCGGGTGGCTTTTGAATCTGGCTTAGCATTAGCTTTTCTGTTGGCTGGGGTTTTAGGCATGACTTGGCTGACCAAGACCGAAAAACTGGCTCATCCTTATCAACGTCTAGCGGGGTTTTTGTTGATGGTAGCTGGCTTAGTCAGTAGTATGTATACCTACCACAGCGCCAAAATAGTGGTGCCATTGCTGTGTTTAGTATTTTTTGGAGTATTTTGGAGTCGGTTCTGGAAACAGTGGAAAGCTATGGTGCTTGCGGCCTTGCTCTCCGCCGGAGCTCTTTGGCCATTGGTTTCTGATACCTTGTGGGGACCTGGCAGTGCTCGATTTGAACAAGCCAGTATTTTAGCCAAAGGCTACAGCTGGACTGAATTGAGTCAAGTCTTGTGGAGACAGCTATTGCTACATCTACAACCGAGTTTTTTGGTGGGTGGAGCAGAAACGACTTTACGCCACGGTGATGGAGTCTGGGGAGTTCTGTTGCCCACTACTTTTCTATTAGTTTTGATTGGTCTGGTGTGGGGTTGGCGAGTCCGAACAATGAGATCCTGGTGGATCATCTTTGGAGCCTGGACTTTGATTGGGCTTTTGCCAGCTGTCATTGGTATCGATGTGCCACATAGTAATCGTAGCTTGTTAGCTTTACCTGGCTTTTTGGGTTTAGCAGTGTTGGGATTAGCGCGATTGATGGACTGGGCAGAATCGACACCGCTCAACACCTTTGTAAATCAACATAGCAAAAATGGCACCTGGCCTCGGTTAGTGCTGGGAATGGGAATCTTAGTCCATTGTTTGTTGAGTTTGGCTCAACTTAATCACTACTACACTATTTTTGCCCGAGAATCTGCGCCTGCCTTTAGTGATGGTTATCTGGAGGCATTTGAGTATGTGATTCCTTATGAAAAAGGTCTCGACGGTAAGAAAAAAGTTGACCTGATTTTGTTTAGCAATTATTATGGTCAACCTTATATCTATGCTTTGTTTGCGCGTCGGACTGATCCGATTTGGTTTAACGGTGGTTCACTTAATACCTATCAATTTGTAAATAAAACTAACGCCAGTGATTTGGAGCGGCCAAATACTTTGGTAGTGGGGACACCTGCCGATGATCTTCCGATAGAAAAAGCTGACAAAATCGTCTATGGCAGCGATGGAGCTATAAGGTTTTTGATCTATGTTCCAAAATAGTAAAGTTCCCTGGCTGATAGTGGTGGCTGGATTGCTGATGGCGATCGGCTTGAGGTTTGGTAGCG
>CAYQZC010000047.1:0-6785 GCA_964421945.1 uncultured Pseudomonadales bacterium | reverse complement strand
GATTTTGGATACCTTCGTTGAGCAGTTGCCTATTCCAGATGTTAAACCAAGTTATGCAGTCGGAGTCGGTAGCATCCTGGGTATGTCACGAACTGGTCAATGGTCACCAGAAAGTGAGTATTTTGTGGCTGAAGCAGATGAATATGTGGTAGACCCATCAGCGCCGAGCCGAGGCGAAGCAATAGTCCCCAGGTTTAGTTATCTGAAACCACAGATTATCATTTGTACCAATCTCAAATATGACCATCCCGATGTCTATCCATCGTTTGAGGCAACGAAGTCTGCCTACAAAAATTTCTTTCTACAACTCAAGCAACAAGGTACTCTGATTTTAAATGGTGATGATCAAGAGTTAGTGGCCTTGGGACATGAAGTCACTCAGGAGAGAAACGATATCCAGATACTTACTTTTGGTTTTGGGACAGATTTAGCAGCTGTGATTTCTGATTACCAACCCAAATCAGGTTTAACCCAAGCTGCTCTCACTATGAAAGGTGAAAACCAACAAGTAGTACTGTCGTTACCGGGCAAATTTAATATGGCAAACGCAGTCAGTGCGATAGTAGCAGCCAGTACCGCAAAAGTACCGGTCGTGAAAGCCTGCGAATTAGTACGAGGTTTCCAATCCACCCAACGCAGATCAGAGTCCAAAGGCATCCATTTTGGGATATCATTTTATGATGATTATGCTCACCATCCGAGTGAGGTTTCTCAAGTGATCGCGGCATTCAGAGAATGGTATCCGCATTCGAGATTAGTGGTAGCCTTTCAATCACATACATTTTCAAGAACAAAGGCTCTGTTTACCGATTTTGTTACCGCATTTGATCAAGCCAGTGAAGTAGTGATGATCGATATTTTCCCATCAGCCCGTGAATCTTGGGATGATACCGTATCAAGTGATTTGCTGTGCTCAGCTATTTCTGAACACAATCCAAACCTCAAAGCTCACAATCTGAAAACCATTCCAGCTCTGGCCACTTGGCTGAGACAAAACCTACAACCAGGTGATGTCTGTTTGACCTTAGGCGCTGGTGATATTTATCATGTTCATGAAGCAATTCAAGCAGAAACGGAGCCTGTCTCATGACTCAACCGACACTTCGGACATTAGTTTTAGAAGTCTTTCCTGATTTGCCATGGCAGTTTGAGTTTCCGTTAGCTGCTTTGACCTATTTCAAACTTGGTGGACCGGCAGAAGTTTGGCTCGAAACATCAGATGCTCAAGTGGTAGCTCAAATCAAAGCTTGGTGTCAGAAGAATCAGTTAAAATTAACGATCCTGGGTGGAGCCAGCAACTGTATCGTGGCTGACGAAGGTGTCAGAGGCATTGTCCTCAGATTTACCAATGATGGTGTGGAGTTACATCCTGAAGCAGAAAATGGGAAACGTCGAGTGCTCGCAGGTGCAGGAGCCAAAATGGCACTTTTGGTCCGCAAGACGCTTGACTGGGAGTTGACAGGTTTAGAGTATTTTTTAGGGGTGCCAGGTACTTTAGGTGGAGCCATCGTCAATAATGCTCATTATTTAGCTGACTTGATTGGTAAACATGTGAGTCGAGTCCAGGTAGTTTCAAATACAGGCGAGTTGATTTGGTTGCCAGCTGATGAGTGTGAATTTCAGTATGATCACTCTCGGTTTCAGAAATCAGGTGAAATCGTGGTAAAGGTGGAGTTTCTTTTAGCACCTGGAGATCCTAAAGTTTCAGCTGAGCTGGTGAAAAAAGCCACGCTGTATCGTGCTGAAACGCAACCTTTGGGTTTACCAAGTTCTGGTTGTATTTTTCAAAACTCTCCCAATACCCCTGAGCTCAAAGCCCTCTTCCCACAATTTGCTGATAAAGCCCACGTTTCGGCTGGCTTTCTCATTGATCAGGCCGGATTAAAGGGGGAACGGGTAGGTGATATTGTAGTGAGTCAAAAACACGCAGCCTTTATGATCAACCAGGGACAGGGAACTGCGGCTGATGTCCAAGCTCTCATTGCTCGGGTCAAAGCTAGTGTAAAAGCCAAGTTTGGAGTAGACTTGCGCGAGGAAGTGTTTTACTTAGGTACATAACTTATGCCAACATACACAATTTCTGGTGGTAATCCGTTATATGGTTCTGTCAGAGTCGGTGGAGCCAAAAACGCCTCATATAAGCTGATGATTTCAGCTCTGATGGCAGATTCCCCCTCTAGATTGTTAAATTTTAGTAACATCAGCGATGTTAAATTGGTAGCCCAATTAATCAATGACCTCGGTGCCAAAGCTCAACAGGTCGGTGAGCGTACCTACATGATCGATCCTCAAGGTTTACAGCAGACAGAAATTTCAAGTAAACACGGTGAAGCCTCCCGAGCCTCGACGATGTTTATCCCAGCCTTACTTCACCGCTTGGGAAAAGCTGTAGTGCCTTTTCCTGGTGGCGATAAAATTGGAACTCGCTCACTTGAGCGGCATTTTGATGGTTTGACTCAATTGGGAGCAAAAGTCAAAGCCGATGGTGACATGATTATTGTCACCGCCGACCGATTGGTAGGGACCACCTATCGATTTGAAAAGAACTCACACACAGGGACCGAAACTTTGCTGATGGCTGCGGTGTTAGCTGAAGGTACGACGGTACTTGAAAATGCGGCTGAAGAAACCGAAGTCAATGATTTGATTTTATTTCTCAACAGTATGGGCGGCAAAATCAAACGGACTGCGGCCCGGACCATCGAGATCGAAGGTGTGAAGTCACTTTCAGGCTCTATTCATCGCATCATGCCAGATCAAAATCAAGTGGTTAGCTTTGCTTGTGCAGCACTGGCAACCAAGGGTGATGTGATCGTGGAAAATGCGCGGGCTACTGATCTGACGGCATTTCTTGATGCTTTGAAGAGGATCGGGGCTGGTTATGAAGTAGGAAACTTCGGCATTCGGTTTTTCTATGATCAACCACTTCGTGGTACCAAAATCGTGACCGCACCTCACCCAGGTTTCAAGACAGACTGGCAACCTCTTTGGGTGACTCTGATGACTCAAGCTACAGGTGAAAGTATTTTGCATGAAACAGTCTACGAGCAACGATTTGGCTATGTTGATTCACTCCAAGCCATGGGTGCTGAAATTTCATATTTTGATCCTCAAGTGAAAAACCCAGAAGAAGTATATAACTTTAATGTGACAGATCCATCTAAACTTCGCAATAATGCAATCATAATTTCTGGCCCCACCCAATTAAAAGCTGGTGAATTTACGGTCAAAGATTTACGGCATGGTGCAACTCTCATGATTGCTGGTATGATGGCTGAAGGACAAACTACTCTTCATGATCCAGGCAATCAAATCGATCGTGGCTACGAACGACTTGATGCCCAATTTCAAGCCATGGGAGCAGTCATCCACAGACAAGATTAGAAAGGAACTATGGGATCGTTAGCTTTAGTGCTTGGTGTCTTATTGTTTTCTTTTATCGTGACTAGTGTGTTGATTGTCCCGTTTATCAATACTTTATACGCCCTCCGTTTCCAAAGAGCTGAGCAAAAAACTCGAGATGCTTTTGGCATGTTGACTCCCATTTTTGATAAATTTCATAGGGGCAAGGCAGGTGTGCCGGTTGGTGGTGGTTTACTGGTGATCATTGTAGTTTCTCTGATTTTTGCCTTGTTGTTACCTCTGTTTAAAGTGTTTGGGATCCAAATTACTGGTGTCTATAAAGATGCTCAGGCTGAAATCAATGTACTTTTCTTCACCTTCTTATCTTTTGCATTAGTGGGTTTATATGACGATGTAAAGAAGTTTTTTAGGTTTGAGTCAGAAGCTTTTTTTGGATTGCGGCTCAAGCATAAATTATTGTTACAGGTGATTTTAGCGGTCAGCATCGCTCTGATGCTGTATTTTGAATTGGGAATTTCATTCTTGTACATTCCCTTTATTGGGACGTTTCAACTGGGGTGGTTATATATTCCTTTTGCTACCTTCGTGATCGTAGCCTTTGCAAATGCAGTCAACATTACTGATGGCCTGGATGGTTTGGCCTCAGGCACGTTGATGATTTCACTGTTTGGACTTTGGTTTTTATCGGCATCGATTCTAGATGTGCCGTTATCACTCTTTTTAGCACTGTGGATTGGATCGTTAGTTTCATTTCTTTACTTTAATGTCTATCCAGCTCGGATGTTTATGGGAGATGTGGGAGCCTTGGCATTTGGGGCGACACTGGCTGTAGTCGGATTGCTGTTGGGGAAAGTCATCGCCTTAGTAGTGATTGGTTTCATTTTTGTGTTCGAAATCAGCAGCTCTCTGATCCAATTGCTTTCAAAGAAGTTTCGAGGTAAGAAAATTCTTCCAGCTTCTCCATTTCACTTATTTTTACAACAGTACGGTTGGGAAGAACCCAAAATTGTACAGCGAGCTTGGCTCGTACAGATCATGCTGACACTTTTTGGTGTTTGGTTAGCCATGATTTAAAGGTGGCCCTATGTCAGTCACCAAGCGACTTCTGATTATCACCTTTCTCTTAGTTGTGTTGGGTTTGCTTTTTGTTTTTGAAGCCTCAGTGGCTGAAGCTTTCAGTATGGTGGGAGATCCCTATTTCTTTTTGAAACAACAAGCTGTGCGCGCTTTAGTCGGGGCAGTAGCACTTGGGGTCGCCAGTTTTGTCCCGCTGAAATGGTGGTATGTCCTGAGCCCTGTGGCATTTATTGGTAGTTTGGTTTTATTGGTAGCAGTTTTTATTCCTGGTATTGGTCTGGAGCTTAACGGTGCTCATCGATGGATATCACTGGGTGGAGTAGTGATACAACCGATCGAGTTTATGAAGTTGGCGACGGTGCTATTTTTTGCGCGCTGGTTATCGCAACATCAGCGGGTGGGTCCGTGGCTGTTGCTGACGGGGATACCTGCAGTTTTGATGATTTTGCAGCCTGATTTAGGCTCGTTATTGGTTTTACTCTCACTCTGTTTTAGTTTATATTTTTTGGCCGGTGGTTCGCTCAAAACTATTGCTTCTTTGGTGGGGATTGGGATAGTCTTTGTACTTTTAGCCGTGGTGAGTTCACCCTACCGCTGGAGGCGGGTTACTACTTTTATCAATCCTGAGACTGACCCGTTGGGGGCAAGTTTCCATATTCGCCAAATTACTTTGGCCTTGGGTAACGGGTATTGGTTTGGGAAAGGTCTCGGCAACTCTCGCCAAAAGTATGCCTATATTCCTGAAGCCAGTACCGATTCAATTTTTGCAATTATTGCAGAAGAAGTAGGATTTGTGGGTTCAGTAGTTTTGATACTGCTATTGTCATCTTATGTTGCGACTGGTTTGGCAGTGGTGAAACGAACTCAGCCGGGAAGTTTCGAATATCTGGTAGCTGTAGGTTTGGTACTCTGGATCTCGTTTCAGATTGTCTTAAATCTAGCGGCGGTAGTAGCGTTGATCCCACTTACAGGTGTGCCTTTGCCATTTTTTTCGTATGGAGGTTCATCCTTGGTCATGGTATTGTTGGCGACAGGTATATTGGTGGCGATTAGCCGACGCGCTACAATCGAAACCACAGCTACAAAAAGAAAATAAGTATGAAGATTCTTATCTCCGGTGGACATTTGACACCAGCCCTAGCGCTGTGTGACTATGTTAAAGCAGAATACCCAGAGCATACACTCGTTTTTGTTGGTCGAAAATTTTCTCAAGATAATCTCAAACAATTAGCCCATGAGTATGAAGAAACGGCTCGGCGAAAGATCACTTTTGTTACATTTTGGGCACCTAGATTACAGCAAACAGGCTCATTGTTTCAAACTGCTCTGATACCACTCAGATTTTTGGTTGCTATCATCAGAGCGCTCCTGATACTTATTTGGCAAAGGCCTAAAGTATTAGTTTCTTTCGGTGGATACCTAGCTGTACCTTTAAGTATTGCTGCTTGGTTACTCAGAATTCCGGTGGTGACCCATGAGCAGACGCGGGTGATGGGGAAAGCTAACCTTTGGATCGCAAAGCTGGCGCGAAAAGTAGCGGTTTCGTTTGAAGATACCGCTCGTTATTTCCCCGCCACTAAAGTAGTGGTGACAGGTAATCCGCTTCGATCAAGTTTACTCAATAAGGCTACTCAAAAACCTACTTGGATTGAGACATCAGTGAGAAAACCAATTTTGTATGTGACTGGTGGCAACCAAGGTTCGCAAGTCATCAATACTTTGATCGAGCAAATGTTGCCAAGTTTGACTAAATCATGGTTGGTAATTCATCAATGCGGAAATCCAACTATTTCTACCAACTACAAACGTACTCTCGATAGAGCCAAGAAAAAACTTCCCAAAACACATCAATCTTCGTATCACGTTTTTGAATGGCTTCCAGAAACAGAATTGGCTTGGGTGTATCAACACGCATCATGTGTTTTATCTCGGGCCGGTGCAAATACTTTGAGCGAATTGATTGCCTTAAAAGTTCCCAGTTTATTGATACCACTTCCATTTTCTCCACAAGATGAGCAGCAACGAAATGCAGAATGGCTCAATCAAGCAGGAGGTGCCTTGGTCATTCCACAAAAAGAATTGAGTGCCGAGCGAGTGCTTTCCGATTTGCAATACATTAGAAATCACCATCTTGATCTAAAAGCTAGTTTGGGACACATCAAGTCACATCCCAATGCAGCCCAAATGCTTTATCAGGTGATTTCGCAAGCAGTGACATGAAATCCAAAACCAAACGATCTGTCCCCAAGTTCAAGTTGCCTGCCAGACAATGGTTTATCTGGGCATTTCTTTTGATGATGCTTGGTGTTTTATGGTGGAAGATGAGAGTGGCTACCATCATTTGC
>CAYQZC010000046.1:0-6844 GCA_964421945.1 uncultured Pseudomonadales bacterium | reverse complement strand
GGAGCGTGAAGTCGTGGCCAAACTTCAACCAATTTTCTCAGCCTTAGCTGCCCCAAATGCCATCGGTCATTTCGGCAAAACGGGAGCCGGACATTTCGCTAAGATGGTCCACAATGGCATCGAGTACGGTATGATGCAAGCCATCGCCGAAGGAGCAGCTATCCTCAAAGGTAGTGAATTTGAGCTTGATTTACCTGAAGTTTTTCGTGTCTATAACCAACGATCAGTGATCGAATCTCGCTTAGTCGGATGGACCGAAAATGCCTTGCGCGAGAATCAAAATCTGGACGACGTCTCAGCCAAAATCGCACACACTGGAGAAGGGGAGTGGACCGTCAAAGCCGCCGAATCAGAAGGCGTGTCAGCTCCGATCATTGCCGGTTCTTTCCAAGCCCGAGTCGAATCAGATCAAGTCGATCCTCAATCACTTAACGGTTTCCGCAACAAAGTCGTCTCCGCACTTCGTGGTCAGTTTGGCCATCATGCTACTAAATAGCGATGAGCTGAATTAGAGTGGACAAAATTCGACTGATGGCACCAGCCATTCCCGACCATCAGCTCGGATCAAATCGTCAGCAGCTTTAGGTCCCCAAGTGCCTTTTTCATAAAGATGGATCGAGGTTTTTTCTGCCGTCAGAGTATCAATAAATTTCCACTGAGCTTCTACTTCAGGTGCATCATTGAAAAAGGTTTGATCACCCCGCAGGGCATCATAAATAAGTTTCTCATAAGGATCACCTGGCTGTCCTGCTACGTGTTTGTAACAAAACTGCATGTATGCTGGAGTCAACTGCAACTCATGACCTGGTGTTTTGGCCAAAATCTTCAAAACTATACCATCATTAGGCTGAACACGGTACACCAGCACATTAGGCTCAGTACCAGAATGCAACTCCGAAAAAAGTCGGTTGTGCGGCAGCTTAAACACAATCGAAATTTCAGTGGCCATCTGCGCTAAATATTTGCCTCCACGCACATACACTGGCACATCCTTAAAACGCTCATTGGCAATGGTGGTTTTAAACGCAAAAAACGTATCTGTTTGTGAACCAGGTGCCACATTGGCTTCTGATTGATAACCTGCATATTGACCCAATACTAAATGGTGAGGATCAGCTTGCAGCGACTTCAACAATGCCACCCGTTGCTCAGTAACAGCTTTGGTAGAACTATTCACCGGTGACTCCATGGTCGACAATGCAATCATCTGGAGTAAATGATTTTGTCCCACATCTTTGAGTGCTCCCACGGTATCGTAATACCCACCTCGTTTACCAATGCCAAAATCTTCAGCCGCAGTAACTTGAATATGATCGACATACTCAGAATTAATTAGAGGTTCATAAATACCATTACCAAATCGGAAGGTCAAAATGTTTTGGAGTGTTTCTTTGCCCAAATAATGATCTAGCCGGAAAATTTGATCTTCGACAAAATACTTCAATAACAATTGGTTCAGTTTCTGGGCCGATGGCAAGTCATTACCAATTGGTTTTTCGATCATCAGCCGCGACCAATGCGGAGACTGCACATTGAGTTGGTGTGACTGCAACTGTTCAAAAATAGTTTCGTAAAGTGAGGGATACGTAGCTAAATAAAATAGTTTGTTACGATTTTTCAGTTTTCCCTGTAATGTTTCAAACAATCGCTTATCAGTAAAATCACCCTGCAAATAACTGGATTTTGTAATCAATTTGGCTGCGACCGCTGGCTCGATGGGATGCTGGTGGTGTCGATTATCTTGATGCACCACTTTATCAAAATACGCATGAAACTCACTCACAGACATGGCTTGTCTACCAATGCCGATTACCTCAAAATCTTCTGGCAAAAGCTCACGCACCGCCAAGTCATACAAAGCTGGCAAAAGCTTGAGAGCGGCTAAGTTTCCCGTTACTCCAAAAATGACGAGTGTAAATGATTCCATGGACCCCTTTATTTTGTACTCAACTGTACCATGGATGGGGGAAGGGTGTCCAACTAGACTTGAAAAAATAGCTACTGTTAGTTAGCTACTTTCCGTGGAAACCACGGAATGAAGACATTTGTGCGACGTTTGTAGGCTTCAAAGTCAGGTCGACCTTGGTATTTTTTCTCAAGCATCGGGACTCCTGAAACTTTGGTAAGTAGAAACGTGATCACAATTGGACTGATTAAGCTAAAAACACCCAATCCACCTTGCCAGGCTATGAGCGCCATTCCCCACCACATCGTGGCTTCGCCAAAATAGTTGGGGTGTCTGGTAAATTTCCAGAGACCTGTGGTCATAAGTTCGCCTTTGTGCTGACCATTTTTTTTGAACTGGACCAGTTGCCAATCTCCTACCGCCTCAAAATAAAAGCCCACCAACCAAACGAGTACTCCCACTAGATCAACTAACTTTAGAGATTCTGGCTCCAGAAATGGTACCCACCAAACTGGTATGGCTATCACCATCAGCAACACCGCCTGCAGTAAAAACACTTGAAGGTAACTTCTGACCAGCCACCATTTTCCCCAATCTTGTCGCCAAGCTTTATAGCGATAATCCTCACCTTTGCCATGATTTCGACTGGCAATATGAAATGCCAATCTTCCACCCCATGCCACTACCAACACCAGCATCAACAATGTGCGGGCTGAAAAATTTTCGGTCACCCAAAGGGAAGCTACTGCCATGGTTATAAAACCTAAACCCCAGACGATATCGGCCAAACTATTATCTTTCTTGAGTAGTGCCACCACAAAAGCCACATGAAAGAGGACAAGGACTGCCAGCAAGGGGAATAGCATCTGTTTTTACCTTTCTACTTTACTCTAATCAATCGATAAATCATATCATCACCTGACCGAGAGCGACCTCGACCATCAGTATTGCTGGTGGCAAAATAAATTGCTCCATCGGGCCCTTCTGTGATCTCTCGGATTCGACCCACTTCGATACCGGGAAGCTTCTCATAGCGAATCACAGCCGCTGGCGTAGCTTGACTGACTTCCACTCTAAAAAGTCCTTCTCCCTTCAGCGCTGCAAAGATAAGATGATTTCGCCATTCTGGAAACATATCGCCCTGATAAAAATGAGCTGAGCCGGGTGCAACGGCCGGTGTAAAATGCACTAATGGTGAAAGCAGGCCAGGTAAACTGCGATCGTGCGATACTTTGGGCCAGCCAAAATTTCCACCTGGCAAAATAGCGTTGATTTCATCACCACCACCAGGCCCATCATTTCCAGATGGACCATGCTCAGTCGACCAAAGTTGACCTGTGATCGGATGCCAGGCCAGACCTTGTGGATTGCGATGTCCCAAACTAAAAATAGGTGACCCAGGAATAGGATTATCAGTGGGGATAGTACCGTTACTATTAAGTCTCAAGATTTTGCCAGCCAAAGATTGAGGGTCTTGAGCCGATTGTTTATCAGTAGCATCGCCCGTGGAAATGTACAGTTTTCCGTCCGGACCAAAACTCAATTCACATCCTGCATGAAACTTTGCAGCCGGAATCTTATCGATCACTGTCCCTATGGTTGCAAAACTTTCACCTTTATCTTCCAATCGGACTACTTGATCGTAGAGCGTCCCTTTATAGTCATAAGCATAACAAGCATAAAAGAACTTGTTTTTATCATAGTTGGGATCGAGTACCAGCCCCATCAATCCTTCCTCACTTTGATTGGAAACTTCAATATGTCCTAGAGGTTTGTTTACCAGCGTTCCGTCAACTACAGCCCTGATGGTCCCGACACGTTCGGAAACTAACATCCGATTGGGTGAGGTGAACACGATACTCCACGGCACCCTTACATTTTGCACTACTGGCTCGATTTGATACTTCACCTGCTCAGCTGCTACTGAAGCTGGCTGAGATGACAAAGAAGTGACCTCAATTGGTACTCCCGGTAAAATCTGGGCCTTGCCGAGTGATAAATATGAGCGAACCCACCAAAACCCAAATAAAACTCCTGTGACTAAAACTGTCGCTATAGTGATCACTACTGTCTGACGAGAAAAACGAGGTTGGGCAGATTTTTTTGTCATCATACCCAGTATACACAATAAAAAAACACGTTATAACCGGCGAAGTTTAGCTACGAAAAAACCTTCCATGGTGGCTGAAGGAAAAATCCTCCGAGTGTGACTGACACTTGGATCATAGGTTTGGTTTTGCCACGCGCTGAGAGGTGCATCAAGCTCTAGACCTGGGATGTCGATCGGTTCCACCGCGACTTGATTTGGTAAACGTCTGACGATCTCGTCGATCACACCTTCGTTTTCTTCAGGAGCCAGGGTACAAGTAGAGTAGACTATTACACCACCGGGTTTGGTAAGGGTGATGGCAGAACGTAGTAAACCTTTTTGCCGTTGAGCCAATTCTTTGATTTTCTTGAGTGACCAGCGATCATATGTCTTGAGTCGATCCACCCTGATCCTGCCTTCCATACTGCAGGGCACATCCACCAAAGCTTTATCAAAAATCGGTGCTAACTTCCTCCACAGATCATGACCTTGTCCCTGGAAAGTCTGGACATTGGTAACGCCTTGCATTTTGAGATTAGCAGCTAATTTATAGAGACGGATCCGACTAATATCATTGGCGATGATGGTACCTTCATTTCCCATCTTCACAGCCATCTGAGTAGTTTTGCTACCTGGCGCGGCAGCCACATCCAAAACCTGGTCTCCAGGTTGGGGCTGCATGGCCAACACTGGCACCATACTTGATAGTCCTTGGACATAGATTTTTCCGGCGGTATAGATCGGATGTTCGGTCAGTTCTCCGATGGTTTTTGACCTCAAAATAAATGCCTCAGGATACCAAGGGACAGGTTCTAACTGAAAACCATCACTTTCAAGTGCAGCTACCACTGGGGCAACTTCCGCCAACAAGCGATTCACTCTCAGAGTCGTCGGTCGTCCGGTCAATAACGCTGACTGTACTTGCTCATGCTTATCTTCAGGCACGATAGCCATCAAGCGTTCACGTAATTGTTCTGGTAGCTCCTGCCAACTCGACATAGTGGTATTCTACCAACATGCAGGAACATATTCGCTCCCACTTTGCCAGACATGACCAGATCATGCACCAGTTAATCCAAAAACTGGATGCCAAAGGCATTGAAATAGAAGTTACCGCTCGTCCCAGCACCGAGTTATTTATCGATATTTGTGAAGCTATCGTCGGGCAACAACTCTCAAACAAAGCCGCCAACACCATCTGGGGACGTTTCGCAGACTTATTTCCAAATAAGGTAGTCACCCCTGAGTTTTTGTTAACGCTCACCCATGAGCAACTGAGAGCAGTCGGACTTTCGGGCGCCAAAGCTAACTACGTCAGGAATCTGGCAGTTGCCCAAACCACTGGAGCCATCGATTTTTTCGGCCTGCCAAAACTCTCAAACGATGAAATCATCACTTCCCTGACGGCCATCAAAGGTGTCGGGCGCTGGACTGCCGAAATGTTTTTGATGTTTGGGTTAGGTAGGGAAAATGTTTTTTCGGTGGGTGATTTAGGTCTCAAAAAAGCCATTCAAAAATGGTACGCCAAAGATATTTCGTCACCAAGTGACATGAAAGAATTACTTTCGATCTGGGATCCCTTTCAGACCTATGCCGCCCGGATCCTGTGGAAAAGTCTGGATACATCCCAAGACTCCTGACTGCTCCTAGGAAAAAGCCCCACCTCCAGTGGGAGATAGGGCTTTGATTGTTACTTTAGACGAGTGGGTGTAACTCTTTATCCAGAACGTCATCCTCATCCTTCTTGGTGAGCATGGCATAAAGGAAAAGGCCTACCGCAATAAATCCTAATCCAACGGCCATAAATAGGCCTACCACAAAGAGGCTCAGACCACCAGCCAAGAGGAAATTAAACACTAAGGCGACAGTAACCCACGGTCCTTCAGCGTCGACAGCATCGGCCGCGATCGGAAGTACTGAAAATTGTGCGATCGTCAGTATGCATGAGCACACCAACCAAACGACAAACAGACATCCGCATCCACGTTTTCCGAATTTCTTCAGATCTACATTATCAGAACCGGGAACCTTGATAGGTTGAGTATCCAAGTCGGACTCTCCTTCTTATATAAAAGAACAGTGACGACATTATACACTATACCATCAAGCAAATTTGAAATTTTAGTAAAAAAGCACTGAGCGGGAAACGGGACTCGAACCCGCGACCTACTACTTGGCAAGCAGTCGCTCTAGCCAACTGAGCTATTCCCGCACTCTTTTGCTAACAACTTAATCCACTCCAGTATTCTAATACTCATATCGGTATTTGAAAAGTAGACAGTACAAAACCCGTAAGGAAGTTTTTTTTGGGTTGAAACAGCCTTACTTGGCAAAACTTGCGTTTTAATAAACTGACTTGTGTCTATCATCAAAGTATCTGACCAATATTTCTTTGAAATTACTTCGTCAAGGTCTTGGTATATAAACATTTCAGCTCTGATTTTAGCCTCAGGCACTTTGAGCGTTTTTCTGTAAAATCTAACGATAATCTTTAACAAGTCAGGATCAGAGTTTACGACAGAGACTCTACCGTTATTTGTTTTGCTTCCTTCACCCCAATAGAGCGATAAACCAACTCTAAACAGTGGATCCTGTTTCAAATCATTAAACTCAATTCGCGCAAGTTTTCTAACCTCATCATGGTGAAGTTGGCTTTTCCTCAAGCGTTCAGCATTCATAAGCAAAATTCGATTTCTCGAATCTGCTTGCCACTTATGATTTAATTTTTGCTTAACATCAATAGAAAATGTATCTTTTGAAAACCAGTAACTTAGGGTGCTTTTTGAAAGTTGTAGTTGAGAAGCAATCTCTGAGTAACTTCTTCCAGTTCTCCGAAGCTCAAAGGCTAA
>CAYQZC010000045.1:3998-6905 GCA_964421945.1 uncultured Pseudomonadales bacterium | reverse complement strand
ATGTTCCAATACGAGTCTGGCGTGCATCGCGTCCAGAGAGTACCAGTGACAGAGGCTCAAGGCCGAGTCCACACTTCCACAGCTTCAGTAGCTGTATTGCCAGAAATCCCAGCCAGTCAAATTTCGATCCGAGAAGAAGACCTGGAATGGCAATTCATGCGCTCAAGTGGCGCTGGTGGCCAAAGTGTCAACAAAACAAACAGTGCTGTCCGACTGATCCACCACCCTAGCGGACTGGCGGTGAATGCCCGGCAAGAACGCAAACAGTCTCAAAATCGGGAGATTGCTTTAGAACTACTCAGAGCCCAACTATGGGAAATTGAAGAAGAAAAACGGCAGAAACAGCTAGGTGCCGCTCGCAGCGCGATTGGTCGAGCTCAACGTGCTGAAAAAATCCGCACCTATAACTATCCCCAAAACCGCGTCACTGATCATCGGATCGGCGTCAGCTGGTACAGTCTGAGTACTATCATCGAGGGTAACATCGAAGAGATGCTCTCAGTCCTCCAAGAGAAGTTTGTGCCTGGGGCTGAGCTACCTTCTACTGCTGACGAAGATAGCCAAGAAAACTAATCATTACTCTGGTCGCATTCCAAGTTTTACTGTGACTGATTTCTTCTCAGTGTCACGCCAAAAACTGATTTCAACACTATCACCAATCTTTTTAGCATTGATGTACTCTGATAATTCTTTATCTTTGAGTTCTTGGCCATCAAAACTTACCACAATATCGCCAGCTTTCAATCCAACCTGCTCTGCCGGTGAACTTGGCTGTACTTCCAGCAAATAGGCACCTTGAGGCACACTGTTAAACAGTGCAGCTTGTTGCGAAATGGTGCGATACTGCACCCCCAAATAAGGACGGTCAAATTGACCAGTTTGATTAAAGTTTTCGAGTGATGCCTTTATATGGTTGATAGGAAGGGCAAAACCAATGTTTTGTGCCGTGGCTGAAACCGCCACATTGACACCAATCACTTCCCCAAGAGCGTTCAGTAAGGGTCCACCTGAGTTGCCAGGATTAATGGCAGCATCAGTCTGGATAACACCTTCGAGAGTTTCCAATTGACCTGAGTAACTATCTCCTGCTTCGATACCCCGACCCAAACCAGAAACGACACCAGTCGTCACCGTATGTCGGAATTTGCCAAGAGCCGTGCCGATAGCTATAACTGATTCGCCCACTCTGATCTGGTCAGAATCACCAAGTGGTAATGCCGGTAGCTGAGCACCTTCGATTTTAATAATTGCCAAATCGGTGGATGGATCACGATATAATTTGGTTACTTGGTATTCTTGATCGTTTTTGTCGTAGACCGAGTAGGTAGCATCGAGGTCGCCCACTACATGTTTATTAGTGACAATTAATCCCGATTCATCAACTACAAACCCAGTCCCAATGTCTTGTTGGACTTGTTCGATTTTGCCACGTTGCATCATCGGCATGCCAAAACCAAAAATACCAAAATCAGAAGGATCGAGCACCCTTTGTTGTTTCTTAATTGAAACAGTGACCACAGAAAGTGAAGCCTTTTCTGATACATCGGCAATGGTACTCTGAGGAGTTAAAGAAGTTGATGTTTCAGCTCTGTTTAAAAGACTGACAGTCCCCGACCGTTTGGTGACCAGATCAAGTGGTTTAATGACGAAAACTCGATCAGCCAATGCTCCACAAAAAAAAGAAGTAAGAATCAAAAATGAGATGGATAAACCGAGCAAAAATGTTTTAACTGGTTGAGTCAAAGTCATAGTCCTCCTGCTTATGAATACTCTGTGAAGACACTAGTATATCACTTACAAAACTTCAATAGCTTTTTGGAGTACTTCATCCTGCTCAGTGTCAGGATTATCTTGGATTTCCAGATCTACTGGGATACCGGTATGATGTATCCACTCGCCACTTGGTAACAAGAAACGTGCGATAGTGATATGCACACCACCACCATTTGATAGCTCCATTCGATCTTGGACAGTACCTTTACCAAAAGTTTTTTCACCAATCAGTTTGGCTTTCAAACGATCGCGCAATGCTCCAGCTACGATTTCTGAAGAAGAAGCGCTGCCTTTATTTACCAAGACTTCGACTGGCATGTTTACTAAACGAGCTTTGCCTTTGGCACCGAAATCTTGCTTCTGGGTTCGACCTTGTTGAGAAACGATTGTGCCATTGGGCACGAACTCACTAGCGATATAAATCGCACCATCAAAATACCCGCCTGGATTGTTTCGCAAATCCAGCACGACACCACTGACTTCGGCTTTTTGTGTCAAAATTTCGGCCACGGCCTTATCCCACTCAGCATTGGTTCTCTCACCAAACTGACTCAGTTTCAGGTGGGCGACTTTTTTGTTTCCCTTGGGTACAAAACTCAGTTCCACAGAAGGAATGACTATCTCTCCCCGTTCGATGGCGACTTCAAATGGTTTTTCGACCATACCGTCAGCATTTTTACGAGCCAAAGTCAGGATGACTTTGGTACCTTTTTTGCCACGAATATTGTTTACAGCTTGTTCAAGACTCCAACCGGTAGTATCTTCATCGAGTTGTTTCTCAGGATCTTTGACGTGCAAAATGTAATCACCAGGTTTCACCCCAACTTTATCAGATGGTGAGCCTGCTAGAGGTGTGACCACCGCCAAAATTTGGTCTACATATCCCAATTCGATTCCGACACCATAAAACGAACCAGCTAAATCTTCGGCTCGGCGTTCATTCTCAACTGGCGGCAAATACATGGTATAGGGATCTTGCAAAGCTGCGGTCATGCCGACCACTGCTCCATTTACCAACTCATCTGGCTTGATTTTTTCTGGCTCGAGGTAATTGGCTTCCAGTAAATTCCAGACCTCCCAAAAAATCCCAAAATCGACTTGGCTAGATTGTTTCAGCGGGGTACTGGTGTTAAC
>CAYQZC010000045.1:0-3988 GCA_964421945.1 uncultured Pseudomonadales bacterium | reverse complement strand
AGCCAGGCTGGTTGCCGCAAACCAAAAAGCTGTCCATCCTTCGCATAGCGATAGCCACCCAAGGCACCAACCACCACCAACAAGGTGGATAAAACTACTGTGCGAATGTGACTTGGACGAACCGACATGGTCACCCATTGTACTGCGTTACAGTGTTTGGGTAAATGGCAGAAGTGCCAGATGTCGAGCCTGTTTGATTGACTTTGACAACTGTCGTTGTTGCTTCTGTGACAATCCAGTTTTAGCACGGGCAATAATGTAACCTTGCTCGGTCATATATTTTTGTAAGGCACCCACTTCTTTATAGGTAAAAGTGAGGTTTTTATCTGCCTTTGGACTGCGGGTCACTTGGCGTCGTTTTCTCTGTATCATAATTACTTTCTTCAGTTTGGTACTGTTTGATTCTTATTAAAATGGAATGTCGTCTGAGACATCCTCTACACTTTCTACTTCACTCTCCATGGTTTCTTCTGGAGCTGCTTTTTTACTACTTTTGCGTTTGGCTGGAGCTGGAGCCACTTCGGTCTCTTCTGGTGCAGCATCATCTTCGTTATAACTGCGACCTGATCCACCTCGACTTGATGAAAGCAACATCATGTTATCGATCACAATTTCGGTAATACGGCGATCTTGACCATCATCGGCTTTCCATTCGCGGGTTTGTAAACGGCCTTCGACAAAAACTTTATCGCCTTTGTGCAAAAGTTGTCCGCAAATATCAGCTAATTTTGACCAAGCTACGATGTTGTGAAACTCGACTTTTTCTTGTTTCTCACCACCATCAGCAGATGCCCAGGTACGATTGGTAGCGATTCCAAAAGAACAAATAGCAGTCCCATTTGGGGTAAACCGCAAATTTGGATCTCTGGTCAAATTACCAATCAAAATTACTTTATTGAGTGATCGAGCCGACATGGTCTCCTTTCAACATTGTGTTACTAACCTCAACTGTAGTTCCAATTCCTTGCTTCAAG
Organism: uncultured Pseudomonadales bacterium; assembly: GCA_964421945.1. Classification (GTDB taxonomy): domain Bacteria; phylum Patescibacteriota; class Microgenomatia; order UBA1400; family PJMF01; genus BOKX01. The sequence goes on along the minus strand of CAYQZC010000045.1, from coordinate 3,014 downwards.
CTTTACTCCTACTTTGCAGCAGCTTCAGTTTTGGCTGGAGCTGATTCTGCCACAACTACTAGGTGGCGAACAATATTGGTTTGCAAGTAAATAGCTTTTTCAAAAGCCTGAATTTGATCTGAAGGCAACGAAAACACCATGTGAGTGTAGTAAGCCTCAGAGTGATAAGCACCATTGTGCTTGATGCGATAAGCCATTTTCTTCTTGCCCCAGTTGTCATTTTTGACCATGGTGCCAGAATGTTTGGCAATTAATTTAGTAACTTCATCAGCGATTTTATTGACTTCGCTGTCAGTGTATGAAGTCGAGACCAGATACGTTAGCTCGTAGGTCCGGACTTCAGCGTTAGTGGCAGATTTTGCCATAATGCTTCTCCTTTGTGAGCTGACCTTAAAGCTATTGGGATCTTGCAAACGCAAGATAAGTCAGCCCGATAATACTATGTACTTGTAGTATATCACACCTCTGGTGAAACTTCAGTCCGATTATTGAGCCATTCAGTGATATCAATGCCTACAGCTTCGGCCTGGGGACCTTCAAACTTGATTCCTTCTTGTCTCAAGAGTTCCTGCACCAAAAGTAGTTCCCAGCGATCACGATGTATTTTTCGGCTAGCACGGTATTTGTCGAGTTGAGTCGAACTAATTTCATCCAAAACTTCAGGAGTTGGCCGAAAATTACCTGGATTACCGCCCAAATATGCCACCGCTATCTTGGCGCGAGAAACAGTTTCTAAAAAAGCAGCCCAAACATCTCTGTTGGCATCACGAAATGCACTCAAACGCTCCCAGATTTCACCCTTGGTGATGGCAGGATTCTGAAATTCGAGATCTAGAACCTTCTCTTGAAATTGGCCATACAAACTTGGTTCAAAAACTTGCTGTTGCTCTACCCGACCAAAATGTTGAGGCACCAGCAGCACATACCAAAGGTCCGCCCACTCAATGAGTGCCGCCAAAAGTGGTTGTTGCTCTCTAGGTTGAGCCAGCACTTCCTCCAGATCACCGTATTCAGTATGCAGTGGCGATAGACGTTGGGTGCCAGTTTCTAAAAATACTTCGTCAAGGTAGGTGCTGTTGATGAGCTTGCCGCCCACAACCAGATCTTCTTCTTCATCTACCTGCAGGGCAAATCCCACTTTTACTAACGCCTGGAGGGCGGTACGGATTGGTCTGCCTTTTTCACCATATACATACTCGATGACTGATGAAATGTCTGGATGGTGATGTAAAAACGTTTCAGCTTCGTCTTGAGAAACAAAAAGGTGTTCTTCTGAAAATTTCACCTGTTGATCGAGCAACTGCAATGCCCGCGCCAGCCAGGAGGCCTCGACTGCCACTTGCTCTCTGGGTGAAAGTTCATATTTGCGCAACATAGCTTTATTTACCAATCATAAACTCGACCACATCACCCTCTTGCATCACGTAGTCTCGACCTTCTTGCCGAAGCTTGCCCGATTCGCGGACAGCTTTCCAACCACCAAGTGACACAAAATCATGATATGAAGCTGTATTTGCCTTGATGAAATGCTTGGTAAAATCAGTGTGAATCACACCGGCGGCATCTGGAGCCGTTGTACCTTGCCGGATGGTCCATGCCCGCACCTCGAGCTCACCTGCCGTCAGAAAACTTTGCAATTTTAGCGTGGCATAGGCAACTTTGGCCAATCGTTCGAGCCCACTTTCATTCAAACCAAGGTCAGCCAAATATGCAGTCTGATCCTCATCAGACAAGGCGGCTAACTCACTCTCGATCTTGGCGGAAATCACCACGATTTGAGAGGGGTCTACAGCTAACTTGGCGGCCCAGGCAGACACTTCGCTTTGAGTATTTTGGATAGCAGTTTCGTCTACATTGAGGGCGATTATTTCTGGTTTGGCACTGATGAGGCCAAGTTCTTTAGCCGTTTTTCCCAAATTTTCATCTTCAAAAACCAATTTGGCAATCTGGTTTCCTTTGTCAGTACTCAGTAATTCTTTAAGTTTTTGAATTGCTTGCCAGCGCTCTTTTTGGTCTGGCTTGACAGCACCTTTAGGCTCGACTTGCTTCTCCAAAGTAGCCAAATCAGCCAAGTACAACTCTGCTCTAATGGTTTCCAGATCATCCACTGGATCGACCGATCCTTCCCGGATAATGTCAGGGTCAGTAAAAACCCGCACCACATGACAAATGGCTGCTGTTTCTCTGATGTGTGATAAAAACTGATTGCCTAAACCCGCCCCACTAGCTGCCCCTTTGACGAGTCCTGCAATATCGACAAACTCGACGGTGGCTGGTTTGATGACCTTAGTGTGCACCACCTCGGCTAAAATAGGCAACCTAGCATCAGGCACTTCGGCAATTCCCACATTGGGCTCAATCGTGGCAAACGGGTAATTAGCAGCCAAAGCCACTTGCTGCTTTAACAAAGCATTAAACAAGGTGGATTTGCCCACGTTTGGTAAACCTACAATTCCGACAGATAAACTTGACATCTCGGGTACCTACTTTCCATAAGGATGCATATGATACTGGTCTTTATGGGTAAATGTCCATAGACTTTTGCTTCGTGATTCATTCCAATTTTATATCGAACAGCTCTTTACTTTAACCTCAAAAAAAATCCCTCTAGGGGTATTTGCATGTCTGGTTAGACTCACAAACCCTTAGAGGGATATAAACAAAACTGGTAGCATCAAACGCTAGTTGAGCATTTGCATCTCTTCTCTGTCACGAACAGATTTGAGATACTGTTCTCCGAACGTCTGGCGCAAGTAGGCATCAATCTCGGCCTCTGTGGCGTCATGCCAAACAATGATCTTTTGCGCGGACTCAATCTTTGTCTCGCTTTTTCCAAATGCTGTCAGCATGTCAACACAAGCAGCTTCAAAAAAGATCGGCAGTGGCAATAATTCACCATTGCGCATTACGATGAATGAATAGTACGGTGAAATCGGCTCAGTGCCGCCTGATAGTTGTCCATAGCGGTCAGTGATAAAAGCGAATTTTTCGCCGGAATTCAAACGAGCGACAAT
>CAYQZC010000044.1:0-6962 GCA_964421945.1 uncultured Pseudomonadales bacterium | reverse complement strand
ATCTTTAGAGAATTTTTCCCATGGGGATGATACTTCAGCACCACAGCTGCTGCTCCAGTGGAAAAAAACTGGGGTGTCAATGGATCGCTGCCTCTGTCAGATAATCGATGAGCATCATCCAACGCAAATAACACGATCGTGGCAGGCACCCCATCATCAAAACCGGGAACATGTCGTGCTAAATCAGCATCATAAACACCACTCAGAACGTCAGCTAAAGCCCGTCCAGAAGAATTGCAAGCCATACAATATGGCTCAATCAACACAGATGACGGCAGCCCGGCTGCAGCAGCCCAATCATCAGCAAAATCTGGATGGATCGGAATACTCGTGGCCGCCAGAAACATATCGATCTGTCCAGGCACCAGCCCTTGAGCTGCTAATGCTTGAGCAATAATCTCTTGGGCGACCAAATTTTCTGATAATCGATATTCTGCCGTTGAAAGCCCAGCCGGGATTTGACGTAAAACTGAAAATCCTGTGGTTTCACCTTGCTTGGGTACATCACCTTCATAACCTGAAAGTCGCATGATCCTGACAGCATTCTCATAAATTGCTTCTGGATTTGCCAGGTCGATGCCATAAAAAACCGAGGCCACACTGATCTCAGCATCTGGATGGACTCGGACGGGATCTGCATCCCAAATCCAGTTCTTTGACTTTTCCGCTAACACTTCTACTTCGGGAGAAATCACCAATTCGGCCTCTGATTTTGGAAAAACTACTTCGGGATAATGCATAACTATATAATACCGTATTTCTGCATACTTTTTCTGGTATACTTACTCTTCATGCTTAAACACGACCGCAACGTTTTAATCGTTGCTCTTGTCGCTATGGTAAATATGTTGGGCTACGGTATCGTATTCCCGATTTTGTATGCTTATTCGCATAAATTCGGCCTCAATGATTTTCAGAATGGCTTATTGTTTGCGATTTTTTCGATTTGCCAATTTATCTCGACCCCGATCATCGGTCGCTTATCTGATAAATATGGACGCCGCCCTATGTTGTTGGTTTCGATAATTGGGACAGCAGTGTCATTTTTCACCATGGCATTCGCCCCAAATGCACTTTTCCTTTTCCTCGCTCGAGCCCTCGATGGTTTAACGGCTGGTAATGTCCCCGTCATTTTTGCGGTAATTTCAGATACCACAAAGCCACAAGATCGAGCCAGAGCTTTTGGTTTGATCGGCTCAGCCTTTAGTTTTGGTTTCATTTTTGGCCCCGCCATTTCAGCTTTCACCATCAGTCTCGGTGAAGCAGTTCCATTTATCATCGCCGGGGTAATCACCATGATTGCTACTATACTGACTGCCTTGTACTTGCCGGAGACAAACCAACATATGGGCGAAGTCAAAAAAGCCAAACTCTTTGATTTACCCAAGCTTTGGCACACTTTGTTTGACCCCAACGTCGGTGTCACTTTTTTGATCTCGCTGGTGTTTTATCTAGCATTTTCATGCGCCATCATGTATGGATTCCAGCCATTTACTATGAATGTTCTTAACATCACCCAAACTCAAAATGCTTGGCTGTTCACGCTTTTTGGCATCGTCGGTTTCTTGACTCAGACATTCATCGTAGGCCGAGTTTCCAAACAACTAGGTATGAAAAAAGCTTTTACTATAGGAATGTTATTCACTGCCATCTCATTCTTGATCATGTTCATCTCACGATCGCTTTTCGTATTCGTCATCGCTTCCATCATTCTTGCCTTGTTTAACAGCATCGTTCAGACTTTGATCCCCACGATTTTGTCCCAAGAGGCTGATGCCAAATCCCAAGGATCGATCATGGGACTCAATGCTTCGTACCAAAGTCTTGGTATGATCGTGGGACCAATTTTAGGTGGACTCGTAGCGACATTGTTCATACCGTTACCATTTCTGATTGGCGGTATCCTGGTGCTGGGTTGTTTTGGACTATCTTTCCATGTCATGCGACCAGGTGTTCATAAAGAATCAGCCTTCTAATCCATTTATCTCCATTGTCATCAACCTCTAAATTCACTACAATGGATTTTATATGGCTGCCCGCACTAAAACCCTCCCCCAACCTGTATCCCAACAACCACTGATCCTCGTTTCCTTATGTATCATCGCTGGTTTGGTAGCTTATTTACTTTTGACTCGGACCTCGATCAGTAGTTTTTCTTCTTACCGCAGAGCGGCTAAAACTGCCCAAGAAACCGTCTTATCTTCAGAATTTTATATCGGCCCACGTCCCTACAAACTCAGTTATGAATATCAACTCGGCAAACGACAAGCTCGGATGTGGCTAGTAGGTACTTCAGACGAAAATGAACGCTATTTATTAATGGAAGAGGAGCCTAACCTTGGGACCACTTTACCTGTGGTTTACTCGCCATCGCATCGACGTTTCATCGTGACCCGTAGAGTTGGTGATTACACCGAACATATCTTGATGGGTGTCGAAACCAAAGATGACAAAATCGTCGGCATATCGCCTGCTCAAAAATTGCCACTTCAAGATGAGGCTGGCAAATCGGCTCACCGTGTTCTGAGTTGGATTGATGAAGAGACCATTCTATTTGCCACTGATTTCTTTGATGCTGAGGGCAAAGTCACCCGCACCACTCACACCAAAGCCCCAGTTTCTGATCTGTCTGCAGGCAGAGTCGTAAACCTGAAATAAGGCTCACGAAACACTAGGGGAGGACTTGAGACCAATGGGCATCAGCTTTACCCATAGATTTTTTTGCTATTCTTAATCGCGCTGGTGTTTCAGTCGTGTATCCGATGTGAAAGGTGACTTGAATTCGTTTGAGAATTGGTAAAATCAGGCGCCATTTGTCAGCTTTGGTAAAAAGCTCGCTAAGCGTAACATCATAATCTGCTTCAGTTTTCACAGCCGCTAAAATTTGATCAATCACGCTTTCAAGTTCTTGAGCCTTAGCCGGTGCTCGCACATCTGCAGCATCAAAAATAATGGGGTGAATTCTTGGCTTCTGTGATGACTCCACTAAAGTTAGTAGTCGATTTTCCAAATCCAGCTCATATTCAATGTCTCTAAAATTAACGGTGCTGACAATCAGATCATTGATAGCTTTTTCAGTTAAAAAAGGTGGAAGATAAAAAACCACCGGTCGAGATAAATCCAGTTTCAAAATCTGGGTCCTCACTGCTTCGCGCTTTTGATGCAAAGCATGGCAACTGTCACATCGGCAGTCACTAAAATGTGGCACATGCCAACAAGTACCATCATTTTCATTATAATAACTTGATGTCGGACGAGGCACTTTGACTTTTCCACATTCTTTGCAATCAATCCCCTCACACAAACACGAGACTTCAAAATTCCAAATATTTCCTGCTGAATATTCTTCACGCACAAATCCTTTGTACCTATTACAGGTTGGACAGCGCTCCAAACCTTCCGGGACTCTGGGAGTTTCAGGAGTAGGTTGTTTTTCGATTTCTTTTGGCATGGGGCCTTTCTCATGAGAGTGAGTGGGAAATTTTGACATCAAAAAACCTCTTCCGAAAAAGAGGCTTAGCCTTTTTATCAAGTAAAACTTGATCAAATCTTTCCCAGAATGGGTTGGATGAAGCACTGTGGCGATAGAACTGCTCAGTTGCTGGATAGATCATTGAGCCAAAACTCTCCCTATCACTCTCGATTTAGTATTAACTTGTGTTTGTAGTGTATCAAAACATCAAAAAAAAAGGAGCCACATTTCTGTGACTCCAAACTCGGCCTACTTGTTTCGCGGCGCACCAAAGCCTGGACTCAAGGGTGGGTCAGGCAGTCTGGGACCATCCCCAGGTTTGCGAGGCAACTCCCAGTCTTCCAGCTCACGTTGAGGCGGGGTAGGCTGGGGTGGCGGCTCTGGCCGAGGCTGCACCTCCTTTTCTCGTTTTGGACCGGGTTTTGGTTTCTCACCTGGAGCAACCATGTTTTTCCTCCATTAAAGATAGAAAAGATAAGGTACTGCAATAAATATTATAAGACATAGTTGGCTTTTTCTCAAGTAGTTGTCTAAAATCCCGGATGCTATCTCGAGTTCTCCACCTATCAGTTATAATACCCCTCGTGTTCGTTAAAATAATGAGCTTCTGGAGAATGACCAATGGTCAAAATGTTCAAAGGATCAACAACCCAACAATTTACCCAGTGGATCCAAAGTTTTGTAAATGATCCCCGTGCCCGCCTTTACGGCAATCTGCAAAATCCAAATCAACTAATCCTGATCCTACCAAGCGAGATCGGCGCCATGTACCTCCATGATACTGTTTTCATGTCAGAGGACATTGCCAAAACCTTCACTCAGTTGAAGACATTTGGCTGCCACACTGAAGGCCGCGATTTTCGCATCACCTATGAAGATCCTCGCACCAATATCACACATAGTCTGGCATTAGATGGCGATATTTTAACTCGCTATCTTGGGCCAGTCGAATCAAATCCCCACCGACTCAATCATGGGGTAGAGCACTACACAAGGTGCTCATTCGAGACCTTAGGTGAGAAGTGCATTTTCATACCCATCCCAAGTGTTCAAGAGCCTTTTTACTTGATACAGCTGAGTGATGGCCGATATGCATTTGTCACAGCATCCTCATATCCCGATTTGTTAGACGCTTTAAAGCTCTACCTCGGGACCCCTGAAACTATGACTGAAATCGAGGTGAAAGGGGCAGATAGATTTTTAGATGGTGGGAGCACGGTAGTTTTCACGGATGTTGGTTGCTTGTTTCTGGGTCACGGTAGGAGTCCTTTCTGGACCAGTGTGGTACTGAATCGAGGGGATAGTCTCGATTTCTTCGGGAAAAACTACCCAGATCGGGTGGTAGGTACAAAACTTACACTCGGCAGTAGTGAAACTCTACAGCTCATTCAAAGCTTCAACTTGATCGAATTACCAAGATAGATTTACTTCTCTCTTGTTACCTCGGTCGAACACTGAGGGCACGAAAATTTCGTGCCCTTTTTTTAATTCTAGAGTTTGATGTTATTTTTGCAAATTATCCTATAACTTTGATTTTTACCCTCATATCTGGTACAATCACCTCAAGTTCCTTAAAAAACCTATGAAATGGAGCGCAACCAAATGCGTCATAGCTTTAATGGTTTTGATCAAAACCAGTTTCAGTCATGGGTTCAGGACTTTGTCAAAAGTCCTGAACTAGAAGTCTATCGTAATACTATTGATCCCAGCTTCGTGATCATGATCCTGCCGTTTAGTGTCGGATCTTGGGAATCTGGAAAGATCATGAGCAACTGCGTCTTTATCTCACATGACGCGGGCACCAATTTCTGGCAAATGGAATTGGGCGGGTTCAACGGCAACAGCACTAAATACGACTCGAGCATCATTGACCCCAAAACAGGGATCAAACATGCGATCGAACGTAACGATGCCAAACTGACCTTTTATCATGGCCCCGTGGATCGCAACCCTCGGGCGGCGAACAGTGGGATCACGACCTTCACACTGGCTGACACGCCAACTCAAAGTTGGGACGGCATGTTTCACCCAGTCCCAGAGATTCGCGTGACGGAGTATTTCATCAAGCTGACAGATGGCCGCTACATCTACGTCACAGCCGCAAGATACAATTACTCGTATAAGTCATTCCGACTTTATATTGGTACCCCAGACGCCATGCAAGAAATCAAAGTACGCCTCACCAATCGTCTGCACGATGGGGGAAGCACTGTGATTGCTACTATTTGGGGAACGCTGTTCGCCGGCGTCCATGAAACTCCATTTTGGACTCCTCACTTGGTTAACGAGGGAGAGTTGCTCGATTTCTCGGGTAACCACTTCACCGAGAAAACATTTGGGGAGAGACTGTTTGAATCTGATAATCCAGAAATTCTGGACATTATCAAATCATTCAAACTGATCCCGGTGGTTTAACTTCAATAGTGTGAGATTTTCTCACACTAAGGGCACGAAAATTTCGTGCCCTTTTTTTGTCTAAAAAAAATATTTATGCTGGCCAAAAACTCCTGATCAGTTGGATGAAACGATCTTGGTTTAGGTAAAGCACATACCCGGTCAAAGCTAAGGAACCCGGAAAAATAATAAAGTTTTCAATCCACTTGCCACTTTCGATTCTCAAAAATTTAAACGGCGGTATCCCAAATTTAAATCTGACTGGCCATAAAAGTGGCACACCTGCTTTAGTGGGTAAATCCATCACGATGTGCGAACCCACTCCGATCATAAAGGACCACCAAACCAAATTCATATCCACCAGCACGATCGTCGATAACAAATCGAGCAAAATTTTCGATCCACCACCTATCAAAACGACACCCACAAGTGAATGTGAAATATGTCGATGGCCACCGAGTGCCGGACAGATAACTTTAGCCACAAATGGTCCCAATCGGAAGTTATCCCACATGTCACTCGTTGGTTGATCGATGTCGGGAAATAAACCACCAACAAAATTTGCTCCAAAAGCTACCACCGCGGTGGCGAAACTCATGGTGGGTAATTCTGGCAACCACACGATCACCAAAGCTAATGTCAAAAATGCTACCACATCATGGGTTCGACCAGTCATCGTTCCATGGTATCATGCCTTATATGCAAATTGGATTCCTCGGTTTAGGCAAAATGGGTAAAGGATTAGTCAAGCGATTGCTCGATCATGGTCATACCGTCGTAGCTTGGAATCGCTCCCCCGAACCACTGGCTGAAATCGCCACTCTGGGCGCCAAAACTGCCTCCAGTGTTGAAAACCTGGTCCAACAACTAGAAACCCCACGCATCATTTGGTTGATGGTGCCCGCCGGACAACCAATCGATGATCTTTTGGCCCAGTTGGTACCCCAACTGCAAGCTGGAGATATCATCATTGATGGCGGAAATTCACATTACCTTGATACGACTCGACGAGCGAAAGAGCTAGCCCAAAAGAACCTCATTTTTATGGATGTAGGAGTTTCAGGTGGCCCTGACGGAGCTCTCCATGGCGCCTGTT
>CAYQZC010000043.1:1984-7001 GCA_964421945.1 uncultured Pseudomonadales bacterium | reverse complement strand
CGGGGTGACAAGTAGCGATTTCACTGGCCCAATCATAGGAAATGCCAATGCGTTTGATCTGGCGTCGGAAAGTATTGATAGCATCCTTAGTCGTTTTGACAGGAGGAATACCAGTTTTAATGGCATAATTTTCAGCTGGCAGACCAAAAGCATCCCAGCCAACTGGGAAAAAAACTTGTTTACCATGCATCCGATGAAACCTAGCCAAGATGTCGAGAGCAGTTTTTGACTCGACGTGGCCGACATGAAGACCAGAGCCTGAAGGGTAAGCAAAGGCAAACAACAAAAACAATTTTTCAGCCAGACTTTCTTGTTTGGCCGTGTTTTGAAATAAACCGAGCTTTTCCCATTGTGCTTGCCACTTTGGCTCGCTCGTTTGGGGGTCATAAACAGCTTTGTTTTTGGTTGGCATAGCGTTTTTTCTTGAGTAAGTTAGGTCTGTATTATGGCAGAAAATACCAGAGATTGCTATACTGGGGTCATGTCTGCCCTGCTTCATACTGTTACCATCATGCTAGCGGTGATCGCCGCGTATATTTGGTTACAAATCCCGTGGCTACACGCCTACTCACTCCAGGCTTTTTCACTGTGTATCGTGGCCTACTTTTTGACCAAACGCCTCAGCAAAGCCGCTCTCTGGCACATCGCCCCCTCACCTGGCTCACTCGAGATGCCGATCATCACTTTCTCACTCCTGATCCTGATCGGTAGCACTGGAAATGTCTCATCGATGTTCTATCCTTTGAGCTTTGGCCATTTATTTTTCTTGGTACTAGCCTGTCAAATTCCCGCTATTTTATTGACTACTGTAGCCTTGATGCTGTTTCACATTGGATTGACACCAGAGCTGACTTCCCTTGAAGTAGGTGGCATTCTGAGTTTGCCGCTCTTGATGTTATTCTTTTTGTTCACCAAGTATCAATATAGCCAAGTGAAAGTCGAAAACACTCGCCTCCAGATTGAACAAAGCCAGCATCAATTGAGTCAGGCCAAGCAAAACCAAGCTGAGCAATTTCTAGCCGAATATGTCCAGCCAAAACTAATGTATCTCCAAGAACTGGCCAGATTTCCTGAGCCTAACCGGATCCAAATCCAGCAGCAACTTGAAAAGATGCAACTTGAGTTAGCCAAACTCGTCAAGAAAATGAATGAATAAACCCTTGTTTTTCGTTTTAACCAGCTGCTTACTTTTCTTGAGTTTTTTGCTCAGCGCCACCATGGCTTGGGGTGATGAGTTAAGGTCAAACTCATTTGTGATCCAATTTGGCAACTTTAATATGACCTCTGGTGAAAAAAGCAGTGCCAGCTATAACTTGACTGACACTGTCGGCCAAGCTGCCAATGGACCTTACGGTCAATATGGGAGCAGTGCTTACTTCGTCGGAGGTGGTTTCCAATATATCTACCAAATCGATGATTTCCGATTTAGTATCTCCCGCACGGCCATAGATCTGGGGATACTCACACCTGGAGTATTTGCCACCGCTTCACACAACCTTGAGATCACTACTCGAGGCGCAGGTGGTTACACTGTCTATGCTTACGAACTTCACCCTCTGAGGCACAGTGGCGGTTCTTATACGATTCCAGATACTACATGTAACGCCGGAACTTGCACTGAATCCACGGCACAAGTCTGGACAAGCACCTCAGCTACTGGATTTGGTTTTAACATGACTGGAAATGATATTCCCGCCGACTTTACTGATAGCACGTACTTCAGACAGTTTGCAAATCAGGCCGGGGCCGAATCGATGCAGTCTGTCATGTTAGCCAACACAGTTTCTAACAATCGTACTTCTACTGTCACCTACAAGGCAGCTATCAGTGGTTCGCAAGCGGCAGGCTCCTATCAAACTGGAATAGTGTATATCGCGGTACCAAGATATTGATCTTGTTACTACCTAGAGAAAAAGTATGAAATTTTTTTGGGAAACCAAACAAACAAGAGATGCTCATCCTCGGTCGAGACAGCCGCAAATTTTGGCTGGGCTATCGATAGTGGCATCTGTAGTAGCAGGCAGTCTGGGGTGGGCACCGGTAGTCAAAGCTCAAGAAACCAATCAATTCTTTGATATCAGCATTTCTCCCCCAGTCACCTATTTGCCAGCCATGCCTGGTCAGACTGTTTCCTATGAAATCACCCTCGAGAACCATAGTCCTTTGAACGCCAGTTTGACCCCCAAGTGGGTAGATTTTAGCCCCAGTCAATCTGGGACCGGGATCGATTTAGCCTCAGAATCAAGCTTTCCTTTCAAACCAGAATCAGGACCTATGGTAGAAACTATCGTGTTAAAACCAGGTGAAAAGAAAACACTTACTACTCAGTTTAAAATACCTAGCAGTGCTCCTGGTTATGAGTATCATCAAACCATCCTATTTACCTCACAAACTGCTTTCGTGAGTAATGAATCTACTCAACCAACTCAAACTCAAGTCTCGGGCTCACTGGGCACCAACTTGATTTTGACCGTCCTGACCCAACCGCCTCAACCTCCTATGCTCGAACTCGAAAAAACCACCATGCCTCGCTGGGTAGACAGCTTCCGCCCGCTTCACTTTACTCTGCAGGCCAAAAATGCCAATTTTCAAGCTGGCGTGGCATCTGGCAGTGCCGAGCTCCTCAATTGGCAAGGCAAAAAAGTCATGAGTTGGGAATTTTATCCAGATAGAATCTTGGCTAAAAGCACCCGACAAATCAGATCTCGCGCCTCTATGACCACCCCAGCTGGAGAAACCGAAGTGTCGGCGGAGCCGACGTTTACCTATCGCCCAGGGTTTTGGATCGGACCTTATCAACTAAAGATTTTCTTATCACCAGACGGAATTTCCAACCCCACATTAGTTACTCAAAGCTTGATTTTAGTAGTACCAGTATCGGTCGTAGGCAGCCTGACCTTGATTGGGGTCGCCTATGGAGTATTTAAACTCAAAACGGCAAAATTCCCTCTTGGCAACCCTGGTCAGAAATTCTAATATGGAGGTATATCCCAATTTGTTGGGGCATTTTCGATGTTCAGTTTATGACAAATCATACGGTCAAAACCCTCCCCAAAAAAATTGCATTAATTTTGTTTTTGGTAGCTTTTTTCTTCGTCGGTTCTACTGCTGTTAATCAGCAAATCAGATCAGCTAACTTGACCAGTGTCTCGGTCACCATGTCAAATTCTAGACCTTCATTTCGAGGTGCTTTGGCCGCTGGAAACTCTGCCGGTTCTTCTTCAGTCGTCATCAACACCACCGCTGGAGCTTATCCTTCTACATCTTCAGCCCAGTTGGTCGAAGGCGACAGTATCTATATTGGTGAAGGTGGCAGTCTAGGAGCTTACACCGTAGCTAGTACTAGTTCTCTCTCTACATTTACCATCAAATCACCTTCCAACTCGACCTTGTTGGCAGGCGACATCGACACGGGTGACGATGTGATCGCGTCTAATTCATCGAGTCTGACAGTTCGTTTCACGACTGCCAACGCCATTGATAATGGCCGTTTCCGGATTTTGGTGCCTTCTCTGACTGCTGATGGGCCTGCCGCAGACGGAATCCCAGATGGTGGCCAGTTTGATTTCGGCACCTCCGCTCCCACTGTCACCTGTCCAGGGGACATCTCTGGGTATGACTTCGTGACCGGGGTGGCTACTGCTTCATCTATCACGATTAACAATAGCGATTATCACGTTTATGAATGTGCCTATTCTGGTGCCGGCGGAGCCGCTACGGTTTTTGACGGGACTTCAAATGGCGCTATCACTATCTCATCTGTCATAAATCCTGCTCCCAAATCCACCCATTCCACTGGTGGAGCCGACACTTACAATGTCATTGTTCAACATTTAAATAGCAGTCTGTCAGTGGCTGATACCACTAGCACAGCAATTGGGGTCATCGAAGCTGTCAAAGTGACCGCTACAGTTGATCCACAAATCACCTTCCAAATTTTAGGCCTAGCAACTGGCACCAGTGCTTGTGGCAACACTACAAATGTCACGACTACTCCAGCCTCAGTACCTTTTGGAAACATCTCAATTTCTGCTTTCACCAACGCCGCTCAATCCATGAACGTTTCAACCAATGCTGCTAACGGCTTCTCAGTCACTGCGATTGCCAACGACCAGCTAGGCCGAAATGGCGGCACTTGTACTGGTGATAACACGGGACAGGACTGTATTCGCGACACCATTGGTGATGGTGGATCTATGACTCATACCAATGCCGATGAGTGGTCAAGTACAGCTACTAAAGGGTTTGGTTTTTCACTCCAAGACGTCAACACCAGCACCACCGAAGCTTTCTCTTACAATTCAGCCAGTGGTAGTTGTGCCGGTACTGATTGTTACCGACAATTTGCAGATGCTGAAAATAGTCAAACTGCGACCCAAATTTTCAGTAGTACCACCGTGGCTGATAACCAAAATCTATACGTCTGCTACAAAGTCATTGCTGCCCCAACTACTTCAGCCGGTAACTACGAAAATTATATTACCTATACTGCCACCGCAACATTCTAGAAATATCCTATGACCCAGAATCGGCCCGCTCAACATCAACCGAAGCTCAAGTATCGCAGTGTGATGTTGGCCGCCGGATTGGCTATCACTGTTGGTGTTTCGAGTATCACCGGGCTTCATTTGATTAGTCCCATCCAAGCCCAAGTCCTCCCACCCCAAGCAACCCCATCAGAGTTGACTCTGACTGCCATCCCTCCTCGCGTAGGAGATGATGGAAAACTCATGATCAAACCTGGTGAGAAAAAGCAGATTTCAGTAAAGGTAAGAAATGCTTCAAGTCAAACACTCAGAGTAGATAGTGCTGCCCTGGATTTTATACTTGATGAAGATGGAGAAACCCCTGTTGCCTTGACGGATTCTGTTTCAAATCGATGGAGTTTAGCGCAATGGATGGTACTTTCTCCAACCAGCCAAATTTTGGAGCCCAATGAGCTAGGCCTCGTCAACGTAGTGATTGATGTACCTGCTGATGCTCTGCCAGGTGGCCATTACGCCATGATCGTACATCG
>CAYQZC010000043.1:0-1974 GCA_964421945.1 uncultured Pseudomonadales bacterium | reverse complement strand
GGCCCAGCACAGATCTGACCATGCCAAATCCTGATGAAATGGGCAACTCAGCTTCGAGTGTCAACCAAAGAGTCGGCAGTCTCCTTTATGTGGTTGTTGAAGGACCTATTAATGAAGAAGCCTTCATCACCAACCTGGAGTTCCCTCAGCTGACCGAATTTGGGCCTGTGCCCTATTCTTTTTCAGTTGAAAATGTTTCTGACATCCATATCACTCCTCGGACCGTGCTCGAAATCACCGATATCTTTGGTAAACAAGTGCATTATGCAGAAATTGAATCTAAAAATGTGTTTCCATTAATGAAACGCGATTTCTCCGGAACCTGGGAACGGGTCTGGGGAACAGGTCGCTATCAAGCTAAGATCACCATGAGTTTCGGCTCGACAGGTAAAGTGGTAGTCGCATCTACTTACTTCTGGTTATTACCATACCGAATGGTCGCAGCTGTCTTAGCTACGCTTTTCGTCTTGTCACTCATCACCTTCTTCCTTCGTCGCCAGTGGGTCCGTCGCCACCAGCTCATGAAACAGCACTTGGCTGAGCTCGAGAAAAAAGTTGAAAAGCTGGAACGCCCAACTGACCGCTCATAAACACTGGCGCAATCCAGATGAAAACTGCCTACATTAACTGGTTGTTTGGTTTGGCTGTGTTTTTATACAGTTGGAGTTGGGGTGCTCAGCCAGTTTTTGCCCAAGTTTCTACAGCCAGTGCTCAGACTACTGTCACCGCGACAGTCGAAGACAACGAACCTCCGACGACTCCTATCTTGGTCAGTCCCACCAATAATAGCTATGTGACCACCAATACCCCCCACTTTGTTTGGGAGTCCTCTTCAGATGACAATGGCATAGACCACTATCGATTGAGTTTAGACGGCGCGACTTTGTTTGACTCCATTCCCACCAGCGATGTAGATAACAGTTACTACACCCTGACATATGACAGTTTTAACGATGAATACACTTTGGCACCAAAGTCTGGTTTTACTCAAGGTTCGCACACTTGGAAAATCGGAGCCTATGACTCCCTCAATAACTTGACCGAATCTGCAACCTGGACATTTATCGTCGATACTCAGGCTCCCACCTTTGTCATGACTCAATTGGGAGATCAGACCGTTTCTATTTCGGCTCAAGATAGCGGGACCATTCCCATTTCTCCAGTGATCCTCGGGGACAATGAGCCACTACTGTCTGGTAATGGTGAAAACAGTAGTTCAGTCCAACTGACGCTCACAATACCTGGTGACCCCACTCAAAATCACTCTTTTACTATCAGTGGTGGGGGTAGCTGGAGCCAACAGTTAGGTATTTTGCCAAGAGACGTCATCATGACCTTAGATTTCGTCATTACTGACCTAGCTGGCAACGTCAGTGTCCTCAGCGGCGTCCAATTTATTATCCCCCTCGATGTGATCGTGATCCCGCCTGCTTCACCCTCACCGACACCCACCCCCGGTGTGACCCCAGAACCCACAGCTTCACCAGGCACCACACCTGGCAGTACCGAGACTCCACCTGGAGCTAGCCCTTCTCCAAGCCCATTTTCGGTGAGTATTCCAGTCCTACCACCTCGAGAAATACTTAACGAGGCTGTCCAAGAAATGACGGAACGTTTTATCTCTGGAAATATTTTCGTCCAGGCATTACCTGAAGAATTCAGGGAAGCAGTCAGGGAAAGCTTAAGTACCATCGCTCCCATTTCAGCAGTGGTAGCGACTACAGCTGTTCCAGTGGTGGCTACTTTCGCCTTAGCTTCTCAATTTGGGGGTGGCCTGTCACTGGACATCACGGTCAAAATTTTACAAGCTCTCGGGCTACTGCCAGCCGGGAAACCTCAGGGACTAGTCTTTGAAAGCACAAACTACGAACCAGTCTCCTTTGCCGTTTTAAGTTTGATCAGCGAAGACCAAGATCCACCGCTTACTGAAACAGTGGTGACCGATGTCAACGGTATTTATAAGGGAATACGGGT
>CAYQZC010000042.1:0-7049 GCA_964421945.1 uncultured Pseudomonadales bacterium | reverse complement strand
CCTCGGCCGGTTTTACCACAGGCAGCCACCCCGTGACAGTCATCCACCACCAAGAGGATGCCTTCAGGATAGAAGTTTTCACACTCGGTCATAACTTTTCGAATCGCTTTAAGATCTTGGTATTCTCCAAGCATACTAAACACACCATCAGTCACCACCAAGGCTCGAGGATATTTACCTTGGTTTTCGGTCAGCACCCGGCGCAAATCCTCAGCATCGAGATGTTTGAAAATAGCTTTTTGTTCTTTGGGAAGATTTGCCAATCGGATACCGTCAATAATACTGCGATGATTCAAAGCATCTGAGATAACTAATGCTTCACTTTTGACCATAGAATCAGCACTTTGGCCTTTGATCAAACAAAACAGCACCGCTAAGTTGGTGGCAAATGCCGAAGAAAAAACCATCGCATCATCACGACCATGAAATTTGGCCACCGCTTGCTCAAGTTGACGATGAACAGCCAAACTTCCAGAAATAAACCTCACTGCCCCTGGACCAGCACCATACTTTTCCGCGGCTGCCGCTTCTCCAGCTTTGACGGCAGGATGATGGCGTAAACCAAGATAGTCATTTGAGTTGAAAATCAGATATGGTTTGCCATCAATCATGGCTCGTGGATTGGAATCCTCTGAAAAACCTTCAATAATTTTTTCGTGACGCTTGGCGGTTTTAGCCTCATCGATGCGGGCTAATTCTTGTTTGAGAACAGAGTAAAAAGTGGCAGTGCTCATAGGGGCTCCTTGGTGTGTGGGCTGATGAGGCGTTTATATGCCAATTGGAAAGCAGAGTCAAGGCTGACGAAGGTGACCTACCACCAAAAAGCCCTTCACTTTTAGTGAAGGGCTTTCTTTAGAGCGAATTTCGCAAAACTTCGCTAGTTTACATCATATCCATACCAGGTCCGGCTGGAGCAGCTGGTTTGTTTTTCTCAGGAGCATCAGTGATCAGACACTCGGTGGTCAAGATCATCGAAGCCACTGAAGCGGCATTTTGCAATGAAGCGATGGCCACTTTGGCTGGCTCAATGATACCGGCTTCTACCATATCTCCAAATTCATTGGTCAGAGCATTAAATCCAAAATGTGGATCTTTCTTATCTGCCACAGTGCGGACTACCCAACCATCATCAAAGCCTGAGTTTTTAGCCAACATTCGCATCGGCTCTTCAAGTACTGACTTGATCAAATCCACACCCACTTGTTCATCGTGTGAAGCGGTTTTGATTTTGCCCAAAACTTTGCCTGACTGTAACAAGGTCACACCACCACCAGGGATAATGCCTTCTTCAATGGCTGCTTTGGTAGCTTCTTTGGCATCTTTGACGCGTTCTTGCAAGTTTTTCATCTCGATTTCAGTCGAAGCACCCACTTGAATCGTAGCCACACCGCCAGCCAATTTAGCTTTGCGTTCGTTGAGCTTTTCTTTATCAAAGTCTGAAGTGGATTTAGCCATCTCTGCCTCGATTTGGGCGATACGACCATCGATATCTCGTTGAGCACCTTTGCCACCCACGATGGTGGTTTCATCTTTGGTGGAACGGACACTGTCAGCTCTACCTAAGTCCTCGACCCCTACATCCTTGAGCTGGCGACCAGTTTCATTAGAAATATAGTTGGCTCCAGTCAATACAGCAATGTCTTGCAGCATAGCTTTACGACGATCACCAAATCCAGGAGCTTTGACAGCTAAAACATTGAAAGATCCCCGCAGTTTATTTACTACCAACGTAGTCAAAGCTTCACCATCGATATCATCAGAGATGATGACGAAGTTTTTACTGACTTGCATCAATTTCTCCAACATCGGCAAGAGATCTTGAATTGATGAAATTTTTTGATCAGTCACTAAAATGTATGGTGATTCGATCGCGGCTTCCATGCTGTCACTGTTGGTCACGAAATAAGCCGAAGCATAGCCCTTATCAAAGACCATACCTTGCTTGTGTTCGATGACGATGTCCATGGTTTTGCCTTCTTCGACTTCGATGACACCATCTTTACCCACTAGCTCTAGAGCCTCGGCAATTTTCTTACCGATGACTTCATTTTGAGCTGATAGCGTGGCCACTTTTTCCCAATCACTCTTAGTCACTGGTTTGGCTACGCGGCGGATCTCCGCGACTACTGCTTCCACAGCTTTATCGATACCGCGCTTCATGATCATAGGATTAGTGCCGGCAGTGACATACTTCATGCCTTTGGCACTGATCTGTTGAGCCAATAAAGTAGCAGTGGTGGTACCATCGCCAGCCATATCGTTAGTTTTGGCGGCGACTTCTTTTACCAGCTGAGCTCCCATGTTTTCAAATTTATCTTCTAAAGTGATTTCTTTAGCGACCGAGACTCCGTCATGGATCACGTGAGGAGCACCCCAAGAGCGATCCAAAGCCACATTGCGGCCTTTGGGACCCAAGGTGGTGGTCACAGCTGAAGCTAATTTATTGATACCGGCCAGCATTTTTTGCCGGGCATCATCACCAAAAAGTAATTGTTTTGCTGCCATAATTCTCCTTTGAAAAGTACTATTACTTACTGCTCACTACCGCGAGCAAGTCCTCAAATTTTAAAAATTGATACTCAACATCGTTGATTTTGACTTCGTTACCACCCCATTTTTTGTAGACCACTTGATCTTTGACTTTGACGGGTGATTCGACTTTTACGCCATCTTCCATGGCCGCGCCGCCCACAGCTAAAACTGTCCCATATTGGGGTTTCTCATCGTGGGAGTCAGGCAAGTAAATTCCTGAGGCCGTTTGTTTTTGCGATTCGGCGGGTTGCACCAAGACGTAGCCTGGTAATGGTTTAAGTTGAGCGACTGTAAGAGTAGACATCGTGCTCCTTTAAATAGTTTTTTAGTACTAATAATTTGCTATTAGCAATATATCAGTTTGTTTGCTACTTAGCTAGCAGAAATACTAATAGACTGCTAATATTTTGTCAATTGGGCACCGCAACTTACAAGGACATTCCTGACACTTTCACATGATATACTATGAGCCCTTGTTTCAATCTCGAGACAGGCGTTCTTTCACAAGTGAGGGAAACATGCGATTCACAAATCCAGCCCGTGTTAATTGGTACATCATCGCACTTAGCTTGTTCACCGTGGTGATATTTCTAGGTGGATACTACTTCTCCGATTTTGATGTCATGTTCCAGCTGGGTATGTTTTTTGGCCTGGCTGGGATCTCATCAGAACTCATCTCGGCTTGGACAAAAATAGATCCTGATGCTAAAAACTCAGGGGCTATTATTTTTATCCGTCTGATCGCGATCTTTTTCCGAATCACTCTACTCATAGTCCTCAGCTATGACCTGTATCGACCGGTAGCGGTCTCGGACACCGCTCACACCGTGGCATTAGTGATGACGATCATCTATGGATTGGTGGGCTTAGAGGTAGGTATTGACCTGCTCTCATTCACCCGCCAAGATCGCCTTCGACAGAAATCTGCTGGTGAAGTGGGACCCTTCATTTCCAACTAAACGTTGGCTCGCGGGATGCACAAGGCATCCCGCTTTTTTTTGGGCGAAAATTCTCAAACGACCACTTATGATACAATATAGGCCTCAAACTAACTCTTGGTTTGACTTGTGCTCATTAAGTTCAAAAGGTGAAAAATCATGACCAGCAAAGGGCTCAAACAGCTCGGCTTTGATAACTTTAAGGTGTTCTGCGCTGTCCTGCACCTAGCGGGAGCAGTCATATACTGCCCCATAGTAGCAACCCAAACAGGCAATTTTGGAACGGCCGCCCGGTTTTACCTAGCCACAATCGGTATTTTGCTAAGCTCGTATGTGATACAAGCTTGGCTGATGTACCGAGCCAATGGCAAAACGACCTGGCTTTACCTCCATATTGGTTTAGTTGTTCTTTTGCCACTCACCTTGGGCATAGGGACCGTGATCAAGGCTACTTCTGATGCTGCCTATTTCGTCCCAGACACCTGGATCGGCGTAATTGCCGTGACCAACATCTTGGTTTTCCTTATGGCGCTGGTCAGTGGAGTCAAACTCATTTCGGCTCTGCGATCACAGCGCTACCAAGAAAAAAACCAAATTCTGTTCGACTTCTAGGTCGACAACCTGCGGGATGCACAAGGCATCCCGCTTTTTTTTGGCGAAAATGATGCAAATCAAAAAAACTAAACTTGAGGAGCTACTGACTCGCTGACTAACACTTCTTTTTCATGCCCGCGATGATCGGTCAGACCCACTTTGGCCAATAAAAATCCTTCACACTCCAGACCACGGTCACGGAAATGATGACTCAAATCATCTTTGACAATTGTTTCAACTTGGCTACGATTTTGCTTAATCTGCTCTAAGGTCAATTCGGCAAACACTGACGAAATCCGGCTTCGTGAAAATGGCCTCACTACTTTAGACACTACACTCTCGCCGATGTTTTCCCAGAGCTCAGGAGCATTATTGCGATCAATTCTAAACAAGACCGAACCTTCTATTGAAATATCTTCACCATTTTTGGTGCTAGTCATGATTGGCTGATCACCCAAAGCTTCTTTATTTTTGGAAAAATCAAAACCGTCGCGGATCGAGTACTCGAGCACTTGAGCATTAAATAGCTTCGCCACTTGCCAAAACGGTAACTTCACATGCAGTCCTGGTCCCCAAACTCGAGGTAAAACACCACGACCTCGATCATACACACAGGCGATATGACCCGGCGGCACTGAGATAAAAAATCCCCCAACCACTTCGTCAACTAAAAAGGAAACTACTAAACGATCAAATTCCATACAGGCTATTGTAGCGCGGTTACTTCACTTCCACTACTACTTTCTCCACATTGGGATCTTCAGCCTGAGACTTCTCGGCTTTATACTCGCCAAACCGGCGCCGGAAATATTTATAGGTAGTGATCACAATACTGACACACAAGGTAGTGATCACAAATAATTTCTTACCAGCTGGCAAGAACATAAACACCAAAAATGAAACGACAGGTAAGACTAATTGCATTCTGACTACTTCACTACGGCTGGAAGGATAAGGTGAAGCATTGATGGAAATAGTTTCGAGAATAAAAATCAAGATCGACTGGACCAAATTCAAAAATAAACTGCCATGTGACAAATCAAAGCGACCCAAGAAAACCAAGTTATACGGGAAATCTACCGACGGCATAAATGGATACAGCAAATGTAAATCTCGGCCCTCTAGGCCAGTACTAAAAATCCGCCATAACATCAAAGAAATCATGATCTGAATCCCCAGCGAAATCAGTTCGCCGGCCACCACTCGAGGACTTTCTCTAAATAAAGCTTTGCGCTTGGCTCGCAGCTCGATCGGATCGTGACTAAACTCATTTTCAAGTTCTTTAGCCTGCAGGGCAATTTGACGTTTGTCTACTTCAGATTGGTCATGCATCAGCGAAATTGGTAATAATAAGAATCGAATCAGCAAGGTCAATGCAATAACAGCTATACCCATATCAGGGTGACCTTGGGTCAGAAATCCCAATACCCAATAGAAAAAAACCAAAACATTAAAAAACGGCTGGTACACGATCAAAGTGAAAAGTTGGGCCAGGATCATAGAAATCTTTATCTACTAACTTCGCATTCCGGTCATCCCTTGGAGAGTCGACATCACATCTCTGACTGTCGTCACAAAGCGAGCAGACAGATCCATGGCCTCATCATCAAGATAAAGTCCGTCAAAAACTCCAGAGGCATCTTCCATAAAAGCATCTAACAAACCTGAAACAGTTTCTTCATGCTCTTTAAGCCAAGCCTTACGCTGGGTAGGTGGCATACTTCCGACATTACGGAGCAATGAAGCTACTTCTGAAATTTCACGATTTTTTAGATACAGATTAAACTTAAGAGCGTCATTTGATTCGTTTGGCTCTATAACACTTGAATTGAAGGTGATATCAACCATGCCTTCATTATAACAAACTTGTCCTGACTATTCTGGGCCGTTTATTACTAGAGGCATAGTATAATACTAGATCGATACATCCATGAAAGTACTTGACTTAAGTCCTACCAGCTACGCCCAAACCTTGCAAACCGCCGCCCAGGTGATTCGTGATGGTGGTTTAGTTATTTTTCCGACTGAAACTACCTACGGTGCTGGAGTCGATGCTACCAATCCGGCTGCCGTCGCCAAATTACTGAGCTATAAAGCTCGTCGGGAAGGTAAGCCCCTGTCGATCGCGGTCACAGATCAAGCAATGGCTGAAAAGTATGTCAACCTGACCGAGTCGGCTCGCAGCCTCTATCTTCGATTCTTACCAGGTCCAGTCACCGTGGTTTCTGAGGACAAAGGGCTCTTAGCTCCAGGTGTAGCCTCTGAATTTCGGACCGTAGGTGTCAGAATACCCGATTTTGCATTTGTCAAAGATCTGGTAGCAGCACTTGGCACCCCAATCACCGCCACCTCCGCCAATGCCTCAGATGCCAAAAGGCCTTACACCATCTCCGATATTTTTGATCACCTATCTCAAGCTCAAAAAAACTTGATTGATCTGGTCATTGATGCCGGCCGCCTACCACCCAACCCTCCTTCGACTGTCATCGACACCACCTCAGCCACTCCTATCATCTTTCGACAAGGCAGCATTTCGATCCCGGCTTCTGATATCTGGGAAAGTACCACTGAGGCTGACACCAAGGCTCTAGCCGGCAAACTCCTACTCAAGTGGTGGAACCCTGTCCGTGAAACGGGAATCATCATTGGTCTCGATGGTTCACTCGGCACCGGTAAAACTATTTTTACCAAAGGTTTGGCTCAGTTTTTAGGTATCTCAGAAGAGATTACTTCCCCAACATACACGTATTTGGAAGAATATGAGTATCAACGTCACCAGACGACAGGTACAATGGCACACCTTGACGTCTGGAAAATTGATTCCGCCGAAGCGTTAGCGCGTCTCGATATTCCCGCCTTGGTCAGACCTGGCACCGTGGTGGTGATCGAGTGGTTTAGTCAAGTCGAGTCATGGTTAGCACCAGAGCTACCATCTTCAGTCCCTTTGATCAGACTCCAATTTCAAGAAACACCTACTGGACGTAC